>NZ_NFIE01000031.1:0-13212 GCF_002161605.1 [Collinsella] massiliensis
TCTCGCTAATCGAGCTCGGGAGGGGCGGGAGCCCGTCGATGCGCGAGCGGTACCGCGCCTGGGTCGAGGACGGGTTTCCAATTCCCGCGGATCAGGGTTGACAAACAATAGGAGCGTCGCTTTCTTCGGCGCGCGACCCCGTGCTACTCCCAAGGGCGCCCATAAACCGTTCGTTTCGCGCACTTTGGGAATCGGCTCGCCTGTTCGCGGGGCAAAACGGGCGGATGCGGCAGCGAAATCCAATGCCGCGGGCAGAGCGTGACTACGGCTCAATACATGCGCAGCGTGAGCTCACTGACATCACGGGGGCACGGGCACTCGTGTATCACACCCACATTAACCTGCGGTTCCGGTAATCTGCGCGGCGCTCCCGGTTCCCTCCCGGCGGCTTCCGGATATAGGGCGCGCCTTCCCGGCGAGAATCATGGCAACCGAAGCCGGAGCGCCACATCGCAACCAACGCAACGCAGCGCGAAGGCAACGGGCGGATGGCCACCGCAGTCGGCAGGATCGAGAGAAGGGAATCGCCATGAACGGAATTTGGTGTGCACACGACGCCGCCGCTTGTCCTCGCGACCACGGCTAGCCGTCTTACGCCGCGGCGGGCAGTCGATGCCATGTCCGTCGCCGCACACCCTCTTGACGAACAGAGGCCCGGGCTTGCCCGGAGAAGAGGCCCCGGCCCTCCGTTCACACCAGCACCCACATGATTTAGCACCCACACATCTGCAGCATCGCGCATGCGGCACACAGAAAGGAACCATCATGGTCAACGATACCGTGAAAAACGCCGGTCTCCACATGACGGAAGAAACGTTCAAGGTCAGTGACAAGCCTATCCTGCTCACCTCGCTTCTGTTCGATCGTTCCAGCTCGGAGGATCAGCCCGTCGCGGGGCCGGGGAGCCCCCTGCGCATCGATTTGCTCAACCAGTTCATCAAGCTCTTCGTCGAGACCCTCGCGAAGGATGATGACGTGAACGAACGGGTGCTCATCGACATGATCGCGTTCAACCACGAGGTCGAGATCGTGGGCGGCTCCGACTTCGCGCACCCGCGCGACATCGCCATCCCCGTGCTCACCGCAGCGGGTGGTACGGATTACGACCTGGCTCTGAACACCGCCATCGACCGTTCTCGCGCGCGCTATAACCTGGGTAAGAAGGCCGGTCAGGAGCACTATGTGCCCATCGTGATCGAGGTGGGCGACTTCGAGGATACCCTCTCGCAGGAGACCGCCCAGCGCGTGCGTCAGCTCATGGAGAACAAGGACATGCAGTTCGACGGCTTCGCAACCGTTCCGCTGAACCCTGAAGACCCGAATTTCTGCACCCCGCAGCTCTGGTGCATGAAGGAAGCAGTGCCTGACCCGCGCCGCCGCCTCGCCGTCCAGCATTACAACGACCTGCCGGATGGTTACAAGCAGTATGCCGAGCTCAAGGCCATGTCCATCAAGATTCGCACGCGTACGGGCCTGGGCGAGAAGCCCGTCATCGCGCCGGAAGAGGATCCGACCCAGAAGCCCGAAAGCAAGCTCATCGTGCCGCAGCTGGGCGACCTCATCTAGCTGCGCAATCGGGCGCGTATGCCCGGGTGCATCCCGGACGAGCGCCCATGCGGTACCGGGGCTCGTCGCTGTCTCGCGCGGCGGCGAGCCCCTGTGTTTGAGCGACTGGACGGAGTGGCGCTCAAGCGCTCGAGTAATGACATGAAAGGAACCACGATGATGCAACGGTTTGTCTATCATGCGCGCGGCATCGACCACATCGAGACGGGTGACCCCTGCCAGGATGCCTTCCTTTCCGCGCGCTGTGGCGACGCAACGGTGTTTGGCGTGTCGGATGGCGTGGGGAGCCGCAAGCATTCCGAGCTCGGCTCGCGCGCGGCGGTGGCCTCGGCGGTGCTCTATGTGTCGAACCACCTTGAGCCGGGGATGGCCGATGCGGACATCCGAGACGTCATCCGCGCCGGGTTCGCCGTTGCCTACCACACGGTGTGCGGCACGGCACGCCGCACGAACGAGCCCGCGCGCGAGCTCGATGCGACGCTTTGCGTGGGCGTGTGGGACGGACGTCGCCTGAGCTGGGGGCAAGCGGGCGATTCCGGTATGGTCGCGGCGCTCGCGTCAGGTGAGTACGTGCAGGTGACGCACCAGCAGCACGACGATGGCGGCGGCATGATTCCCCTGCGCTTCGGGCCGGATACCTGGGAGTTCGGCACCGTTGAGGGGGATGTTGCGGCGGTGCTCGCGGCGACAGATGGGCTCCTTGAGCGCCTGTGCCCCGCGCTGCTGCGTGAGACCGGCCAGCCCGTGTACACGGCACTCGTACGCGAGCTGCTGCATCGCACGGAGACCGATGCCAAGGCGCGGCGCAGCGCGAATCGCCGGCTGCGCGAGCTCATCCGCCATGACCCGCGCATGTATACGGTCGATGACGCGACGCTCGTCATGCTCTACGACCCCGAGCGCCCGCCGGCGCTTCTCGCGGATGCCTATTACGAGGAGCCTGATTGGGAGGCGCTGCGTGCCGACGTGGCGCGGCGCATCCAGCGGGAGTGGGCGGCGATCACCAGCGGATACAAGCACGCGGACGTGAAGGGGGTATCGTGATGATTGTTACCACGCTGGCCGGCCAGCGCTTGGAGCTGGCGTGCGACCCCTTCAACGACGAGGGCTCCGAGGGCAAGCTCTTCGACATCCAGGGCAAGCCGGGGTACGTGGCGAAGATCTTCCGCACGGCGGAGCTCGCCCGCAAGCGCGAGCCCAAGCTCAAGGCCATGTGCCAGCTGCCCCAGATGTGCTCGCTGCCGCCGAACCTCACCTGGCCGCAGAACCTGCTATACGACGAGCGCGGCGTGTTCGTGGGCTTCATCATGAAGCGCTTGCAGCCGAGCGTCACATTCGACAAGCTGTTCGCCTACCCCAACGGCACCGCGCAGGTGAGCCAGCGGCTCGCAGCGCTCATCTCGCTGGCCAACACCCTCGGCCGCATGCACATGTGCGGCGTGGCCATGGGCGACCCCGGGCCGCAGAACATTCCCGTGCTCGCCGACTGCGCCGTGCAGGTCATCGATACGGACTCGTTCGACATCACAATGCCCGACGGCTCGCGGTACCCCTGCTTGGGGTGCACGCCGGAGTACGTCGCGCCTGAGATGCTGCGCGCGGCACAGGGCGGCAGCTACGCCACATGCGGGGTGCCGTTCGACGCATGGACGGATTGCTACGCGCTCGGGGTGCTCGTGCACAAGGCGCTCTTCTTCGGCAAACACCCGTGCTCATATGCGGTGGACGTGAACGCGCCGGACGGGACTCCCATGCCCCCGCTTGTGGAGCGCGAGCGCAACGGTTGGGTGTCGGCGTTTGTGCCGCGCCCAAACCTTTGCGTGCCGGCGGGCATGCCCGCGATGAGCGATTTCCCGCCGTATCTGCAGGACGCGTTTCGTCGCACGTTCGTCGAGGGCTTTCGCGACCCGCATCGGCGCACGACGGCTTTCGAGTGGCAGCAGGTGCTCACCCGGTACTTCGGCGAGCTCGTAGATTGTCCGGAGGACGAACGGCACGCGCATTGGAAGGGCGCTGCGACCTGCCCGTACTGCGCGGCGGAGGAGCGCAACCGCGACCTGATGAACCAGCTGCGCGCGCAGGCGGGGCTTCCGCCGCTGGCGGCTCCGAAGCGGAAGAGCGGTGGTCCTCGGGCGCGGAAGGGCGCGCGGCGGGGCGGAGCTGGCGCGGGCGGCGCGAGCGGGGGAGGTGCCTCGGTTGGCGGCGGCGCGGGCGCGAAGGCGGCCACGGCTGCCTCTGGTGCAGCAGGAGGATTACGCACGGCGGCTGTCGCGCCGGCGGTGGGAGCCGGGGCGCACGGCGCGCCTACGGCTAGCATTGCTGCGCCGTCGCTGAACGTCGCGGCGCGCGGCGGCTCCGGTGCCTTGTCTGCGGCAGCCGCCGCGGGTAAGGGCCGTGGGTTGCAGACGCGCGCGATCAACGCGTTCAACCGGGTGCCCGTACGCTGGGCGCGGTGGCTCTGCGTGGCAGCGTCGTACCTCACGATCTACTTCGTCCAGCCCACGAGCGTGTTCCAGAACTTCGTGTACTTCTGCGTGGGCATGTGCTCGGACGTCGAGCTCCTCGTGACGGGGCTCGCGGGCTTCATCGCGGGGTGGAAGACGGCGAAGTCAGACGCGCGCACAAACAAGCCCATCGCGTACCGGTTCTTCGACGCGGTGGCGGCGACGCTCATCGCCATGGTGGTCGCGACGCTTGTGGGCGCAGTGCTCTGCCTGCTCATCGGCGACACGGCGCCGTTCGGTGGGCTGTTCAAGAGCACGTATGAGTATCAAGGCGCGGCACGGGCGTTGTGGCTCGGCCGTTGAGATGGAGGAACCGGCCGCCTGCCGCCTTCGGGGTGCAGGGATGCGGCCGATGAAGGAGGAAACGATGGCAACGTATGAGATTTCGGCAGATTCGATCAAGCGAGCGTTTGGTCGCCTCGCGCGTACGACGGACGCGGCGGTGCGCGGTGCGGTAGACGCGGTGCGCAAGCTGGAGGGGGAGGCGACCGCAGGGCAGGCGGCGAGCGATGCGCAGGCGATGGGTATGGGACAGGCCCCGGGCGAGGCGAGCGCGCAGGTGGCGGACGCGCAGGTACCAAGCGCGCCGGTGAGCGCCGTTCCCGATCCCGAGCCCACGACCCGCGAAGCGCCTGTTGCGACGGCCACCCCGGTCGAGCCCGCGGCGAGCCCCAAGCCCGACACCCCTGCCATCCCGGTCGAGCCCACGGCGAGCCCCAAGCCCGACGCCTCACCCGCCACGCGCCCGCTCGCGGAGTACGCCCACCCGGGCTGCTGCACGTTCGAGCGCGACCGCCTGGGCACCTCCGCGCGCCGCGCGTACCAGGCCATCCGCGACGGGGTGCTCGCTTTCCGCCCGCATATCCGGCTCTTCGGCGTGACGGAGGCGGAGATTGACGACGCCTACGAGGCCATGCGCCGCAGCACGCCCGAGGTGTTCTGGCTCGATGGCTATAGTCTGCAGTGCATCTCGCAGACGGGGCGCATTTGGGAACTTGAGCCGAGCTACCGTATCGACCGCGACGAGGCCGCGCGCCTGCTCGCCGAGATGGAGGAGCGCTCGCGCCCGCTCATTGACGCCCTCTCCCAGCTTCCCGCGCCCGAGCAACGCGTGCAGGCGGCGCACAACGCGCTCATCCTGAACGCGGTGTACAGCGACACGGGCGACCCGTTCGAATACACGGCCGTCGGTGCGCTCGTGCGGGGCAAGGCGGTGTGCAGCGGCCTCGCATACGCCTTCAAGTACCTCATGGATCGCCTGGAGGTGCCCTGCCTCATCGTGCGCGGCACGGCGGCGAGCACCCCGAGCTGGGACGACCCCGAGCGGCACTCGTGGAACCTCGTGGAGCTGGACGGGCGCTGGACGCATGTGGACGTGACGTACGACCTGGGTTTCTCGCCCGCCAAGCGCTACCCGCACCTCGCCTACCTGGGCGTTTCGGACGAGGAGATCGCGCCCACGCACAAATGGGAGCGCGACGCCCTCCCGGCGGCGACGCTTTCGCTCGGGTGCTATCGTCGCCGCGGACGCTGTGTGAGCGGGTGGGACGAGCTCGCGGGGCTCTTCGACCTCACGCTCGCGCGCGACCGCCGTTGCGCGTTCCAGCTGGACGAGCGCCTCACGCGTTCCGGCATCGAGCCGGGCGCGCCGCTCGACCCCGAGCTCATCGCGCAGAAGATCTACGACATCGCGGGCGCATCGATCCGGGGTTCGATCACCGAGCCGGTCACGCTCGCGCTCATCCGCGACGACGTGATGCGCGTGTACGAGGTGACGGTGGAGTAGGAGCGGGCGATGGGGAGGCGCGGGCTACAGCGCCTCCCCGTCGCCGAGGGCGCGCAGCACGAGAGCGGCGTTGTCGCAGGCGGGCGCGGGCGCGTGGAGCAGCTCGCGCAGGTAGGCGACGTGTTCGGCAACCGTTTCGGCGTCAAGCGGATGCACGAACTCGTACGATTCCGACCATGTGCCGTTGCAGCCCGCCCACCATTCCCAGGCCTCGGGCGGAACCCCGTCTGTGCGGAGGTTGTAACGCAGCGATGCGCGTACCACGGCGTCGACGTACGGCTCGGATGCCGCGCGCTGCCAGAGCGCCGTGTCTTCTTGAACTGCTGTTTCGCGCAGGGTGTCGGGGTCGAGGCGGATGCCGTATGCCGCGAGCATGTTGCTCAGAATCCGACGCCTCGCGACCTTGCCGCCGGCGAAGACACCGCTGGCTGGGATGGCGAGGAGGAGCAGGATGAGGCTATCGAGCGCCTCGTGCACCAAGTAGGCGCAGCGCTGTTCGACGAGGTTCGCGAACACCGCGAAGATGAAGTTCTCCCAGGCGTCCGGCGGCAGGCACCCGGCGTACGAGAAGAGCAGGTCGGCCAGGCTATCGCGGTCGCTCCGCCGCAGGGTGGACGCTGCCTCATGGGCGAGAAAGCTCAAACCCAGCCGCTCGGCGGTGAGGTGGAGCGTCTCCGCGCCGGTGCTTGGATCCACCTCGAGGACGAACATGCTCGGTAGCAGCGGGTTTTCCAGCATGATGTTTAGCAGGTTCCGCATGCTCGGCTTCCACGTGTCCGGGTTGAAGAAGAGCTCCCGCGCGACCTCATGCTCCGCGACGGGTTCGGCGCCGTTGCTCGCGATGAAATTGAGGAAACGGTCGCCGATGAGCTCGTGCATCCGCGCGACATCGACGAGCGACGCTCCGCGGTCGCCGTCGCGCAAGAGGGAGTACCCCGGTTCGAGGAAACTGCGCGCCATGAGGTAGGCGCGCAGCACGCGCTCGATGTCGACGACTGCCCGCTCGGGTATGCGCTCGCGCAGATTGCGGCAGAGCTCCTCGGTGTCCCGGGGTTCCTCCCCATCGCGCTGCATGGCGACGAGAGCGCACGCGATATCGAATGATGCGATGTTGCGGGGGATGGCATCGGCGTGCCTCGATGCCAACGCGTCTTGCCCGCTCGAGTTCGCTGCTTGGGGCAGTTTCATCCCGAGGCGGTCGAGCGCCGTGCACATGCGCTGGAAACGCCCACGTGCGCGCTCCACCACGGCGCGCGGGCTATCGTGTGGCGCACACCAGCGCTCCCAGGCGAGCAGGAACATGCGGAGCTGTTCAGGTGCGGAGGACGCATCGATACAGATGCATTTGTCAAGGGTGCTTTCGGAAAAAGGTAGCTGCTCGAAGGCATGATCGCCTGTGATGGTGATGATGACGAGCTGATCCACGAGGCGCAGGTGTGTGCTCGCGTGAGCGAATAACCCCAGGTATTTGAGGCGGTCGCGCACGTTTCCGCCCAGAAAGCCCGTGCCGTCGAGCACGAGCACGTTCGGGAAGGCGAGCATCTCCGCTTGGCTGGTGGGCGGGCTCGCGGGGGTGAGCGGTGCCTGCGCGGGGCGTACGTTGCGGGCGTCCAGGTAGGGAAGCGACTGCGTCATGAGCTCGGTGATGGACAGGAGGGAGCCCGCTTCCGAGGTGGATGACCAAGGCGGCAGCTCGCGCATGTTGAGGTAGCCGACGGTCGGGTGCTTCTTGTCCGTGAAGGAGGTACCGAAGAAGTTCCGCCGTTGGGCGGGGGTGTGCCCAAGCAGGCTCGCGATGAGCGACGCGCGGAAGATGCTTGCAGGCAAGCCCTCGCGCACGGTGATGTTCACGCTGCGGAAGGGGACGCCGTGCAGTTGGCCATAATTCGGTGTCGGACACTTTTTTATCACCGACAGGGGGAAGCAAGAGGCGGCGAGCCAGTCGAGGCGGTTCGCGCGCGGGCTCCATACGCTGCGCATGAGCGGTGGCGTCTGCTCGATGCGCCGCCGCAGCTGGGAGTGATATGTCGGCCAGCTCCACGCCATGGGCTATGCCGAGAGGTCTGTAAGGCGCGCTTCCCACAGCTCGACCTCGGGTGCGCGCGGGCATGGGCGGCCGAAGTCGAAGCGCCGGGCAGCGCGGAGCATGCGCACGGCGAAATCGTGCTCGCATTGCAACTCGCTCACGTCGAAGAGCACCGTATTGCAGAGGGAGCGGTAGATGACGCTTTGCATGCTTTGGTAGCGTGGGTTGCGTGCGGAGAGGATGAGCAGCAGGGCGTAGGCAGGCGCGGGATCGGGTGAGGCAGTAGGGTCGGCGCGCGTCGTGGCTTCAGCGGCCACCGTTCGGACACCGGCGTTTAGCAGGGAGCCGATCTGCTGGCCGATTTTCTGGGAGAGCTCGTCCGTCTTCTGCGCGGCATACGATCCGAGGGAGGCGAGGACGTGGCGGGCGGCGAAGAGCGCGCGCATGAGCGGAGATTCGAACGAGACGCAGCCCTCGTGCACGGCGAGCACGCCGCGCCGCGTGACCATGCGATCGATGACATCCGCCTGTTTCGTGTTGTCGTCCGTCGTGCCGCCGCGAGCCTCGTCTTCGTATGTCGCATAGGTGCTCACGAACGTCTGCACGGGCAAGCCGTCGCCCGTCTGCGTTTGCGCGGGGTCGGTGAGGATACCGCACGTAAGCTCGAAGGCGATGCGCTCGAGCACCTGCTCGTCGTAGCCGTAGAGGTCTTGATTGGGGAGTTTGGGCAGGAGGGCGGCGAGCTCGTCGAGCACGGCGAAGGCCGTCGTCCCGTTGCGGGGGCTCGTGCGCAGGAGTGCTCGCACGAGCGCGGTGAGGACGAGCGGGTTCGCAACGATGTCTCCGAAGCCGGGTGTTTCGGCGATGGCATCGAAGCCCAGCGGAGATGCGAGGTCATCCGTGTCGTCTGACGTGCTGCCGGGTTCGGCAAAGGCTTCGACCAGGCGACCGAAGAGTGCGCGCTGCCGTGGAAGGTCGAAGGGTTCGAGCGCTACGATGGTGCCACGCACGAGCTGTTCGACCAGGGTCTCGCTCTCACCTTCGAGCGGGCGGCTCGTCACGATGAGGTGGCGGATGCGGTAGGCATTCACCAGAGCGGTGAGCTGCTCGATGTAGCGCCTGCGCACCTCAAGTGGCACTTCGTCTATGGAGTCCACGATGACGAGCGCGTCGCGCGATTTCAAGAGCTCGATAAAGAGGCCGCGCGCTTCGGTTTCGTCATCTGCCGCCGCGGCGCGGAACGGGTCTTTGAGGGTGTCGGGGAGCTGGCGGTAAAGGAGGTGCGCGAACGCGTCGGCATCGAGCGGCGGGGCGTCTTTTACCAACGCTTCGAAGCCACTGCCTGCAAGGTCTGCCTCCGGCTGCGCGATGAGCACCGGCGTCCAGTCCATGAGGGGCACGCCGCGCACGTCGCCGGCGATGAGCGAGAAGAGCGTCGCATCACCCGCGGTGCGCGCTTGTGCGATTCCGGCAGCGAGGCCTTTCACGTAGGTGGTCTTGCCCATGCCCGACCCCGCCTGGATAAGCAGGCGCGCGGTGCCGCGGCGCTCGTCTTCCTCGGCGAGGTATGCGAGGATGGCCGCGGGGTTCGCCGCGGTGCTGAGGTCGCTGCGCGCCCCCGGGCCGCGCCGCCGGCCTGTGCCGCTCAGGGACTGTTGCATATGGAAGGCGGGCGGAACGTAGAGCTCCTCATATGAGGCCTGGTCGCCCGCAGTGCCACGCATGTCGAGCATCTCGCTCCAAGCAGCGACGCCCGCCAGGTAATGCTGCGCTCGGGATGCCGTCGCGCGCGCCGTGCCGCCCGAGAGCTCGTCAAGATGGTCGGCGAGCGCCCTGCCCGCGGCATGCGCGCGTCCGAGCAGCAGGCGCACGAGAGCGCACGTCACGACGGCGGCGTATCCGCACGGGGTGCTCGGCCAGGAATAGACCGTCGCGAGCTCGGTGCGCTCCTCAGGCTCGAGCAGCGGCGCGCCGGTGCCGGGCTTGTCGTGCGCGCCTCGTACCTCGGCCGCGAGCAGCGCGTCGCGCAACTCGTCGCATATCTGTTCGGTGCTCGCGTGCCGCTCTCCCAGCCGCTTCTCCACCTCGCACGCGATGGCGAAGGGCAGGCACACGGCGAAGTCGAGTGCGAGGCGGAGTCCCGTGCGCATGCCGTCGCCCGTGCTCGTCTGGCTTCCGAGCTGCCGGGTGTCGAAGAGCGTGTCCAGACGGTTCTCCTTGTATTGCCGGTGCCAGAAGTACTCCTCGTTGAAGCGGGCGTTCTTCCAGCCGGCTACATTCGAGTAGCGTCCGAGGAACGCGAGGCGCTTCTCGATGAGATTATCTGCTGTGGTCGCCTGGGCAAGCAGCTCGCGCGTCTTGGAGGAGCCGCGGTAGCCATCGAGATCGGTCGCGTCGAGCGTGATGCCGCCGAAGGGGCGCGACCGCAGGATGAGCTCGCCCTTGGGGCCGATGCCGCGCTGGCAGAATTGGTCGGTGAGCTGTGGGCGCTTCTTGGCGTCGAGGCCATCGAGCTGGTGCAGGCCGTAGAACCACAGCCCTTTGGCGTAGTCGCCGAACGAGGCGTAGGGCTGCTCGGGGATGCGCGCGTCGCGCGTGGTGGAGAGCAGGCGGCAGAGTTCGTCGAAGAGGTCGCGCGGGAGGAGCTGCGCCAGGCCGGGCGTGGGGGCATCGGGCGCGGGATCGGTTGCGGCGTCCGGTTCGTGCTCGGCCGCTTCGGTCGCCTTGCCCCAGAAGTAGGCGTCGAGCGCACCCCGGCGGTAGTCGTCCCACGCATGGTGGGCATTGTAGACATGCCGCCTCGCGGGCTCATCGGGGTTGGGCGGGAAGCTCGCCCCGACATGCGCCTCGATCCACTTGGAGAGCTGCGGCGCCGTCGCCCGCTCGATGACGCCGTGCTCGATGAGCGGCTGCCACAGGGCTTCCATCAGCGCGAATGCTTGTTGGTACACATCGGGCATCGCAGCCTCCCCTCCTCTGCCTGCACCTGCATTATAGCCGTATACCTGCGCTTCCGGTGTTGCGCCGCGCGCTTCCGGTTCGCTCCCGGCACGTGAGGCGCCCCCGCGCGGCGACCCGCGGGTACCTTGGCACCAGCGGCGCGCGGTGCGCCGCACACGTGGAAGGCAAACGACAGAAAGGAGCGCATCATGGCTCGTCGGGGAGGTCGCGACCGCTCGGAGCGCTCGGTGCTCGAGCGGCTGTGCAAGGCGGTGCTGGGGGAGTACCCCGAGCACATCTACATCGATATCGAGACGTATTTCGATCCCGAGGAGTTCGGTTGGGAGGACATCATGCCCAAGAAGGGTTCCACGACCGCGGAGCATATGCTCGCCGGTACCGGCAAGCGCTACCTCACGCTCGCGAGTCCGGAGTACTGGATCATGGAGGCCGGCTGGGTGGCAGCGCTCGGCTGCGCATGGGCGGCGGTCTGCACGCTCGCGTGGCACGGGTTCTTCTTCCAGCGGCTGCTCGAGAGCGTCGTGCCCGGCAACGAGAGCCTGCTCGTCATCTGCCAGGCGGTCGGCTTCATGGCGGGCGGGTTGGTGGCGGCAAACCAGTGGACGCGCCCCTTGCAGCATGCGCTCCCGCGCGTCGTCCTTGCGGCAGCCGTGGGGTTCGCCGTGGCGGTGCTCGTCGTGACGGGGTTACTTGCGTACCACATCGCGATGCTCTCGCCGTTGGGCTATCCCATGGCGTGGGACGGGTTCTTGCGGTGGTAAATGGCTTGGTTGAGGTTTTGTTCACGAACCGTTGGGAGGGTTCGATATGGCGGTGAAGCCTGATGTGCGGGCGCTGACGCTCGATGACTACGATGCTGACCCTGCGACGCGGGCGATGCTGGGCGCGCGGCTCGACCGGTATCTCGAGAACATCACCATGCTCGGGCGCGTGCTTGATACGGTGGTTGTTGCCCTGCAAAGCAGGGGCGATGTCGGGCTCGACTGTATCGAGGGGCTCATGGCGTGCGAGCGCGCGCTTGCCGCCGAGGTGCGCGTGGACGCCGCGTTCCTGGCGGAGCTGCTCATCGCGACGCTGCGGGCGCGCGGGGACGAGCGGCTCACCTTCTGGACGATGCGCCTGCGGGGCATCAGGGGAGTGCGTGCGCAGGATGCCGCGGTGCGCTCCGTCATGGACGATGCGCGCGACCTTGCGCGCTTCGCCGAGGTCGGGCAGGTTGTCGAGCGACTCGCTGCCGACCGCTCCGCGCTCGCGTTGCCCTCGTTCGACCTCATCGTGGATGCGGATGACGTGGATATGGACACGGTGCCCGAGCGCTGCCGCACGTGGTTTCCGGCGCCGGCGATGCGGTCGCGCTCGGATGCCCTGCGGCTCATCCAGCTCGTGATGGGCGCGGGATTCAGCAGCTCCGACGGTGCCGCACAGGAGCTGCGCGCCGCATGGAACGAGGGGCTTCCCGAGATCGAGCTCGCCGGGGGCGAGACTGCGGTGCTCCTGCCGTCGAAGCTGCGCGAGTTGTATACCGGACCGCGTGAGGAGGCGTGGTGCCGGACGCGGGCGCGGCTGGCCGATGCGCCGCGGGAGCGCGGGCTCGCGGCGGCGGACGCGTATCGCTTCGCGCCGCCCGAGGGCGATCGGGCGCGCTATGCGGTGCTGACGGGCACGTTTACGGGAGCGCCCGAGATCGCTGCCGGCGCGGAGGGCGTGCGCGTCGACCTTGCGGCGTGCTCGGGGGCCGAGGAGCCCTATGCGTTCCTCATGCCGGATCTCTACGGCGAGCCCGCTGTTGCGATCGTGCCGGCGACGCGCATGTGGACGAAGCTGCGCGATGTGTGCGAGATCACCGATGTGGACATGTCGGGGCGGATCGGCGCGCTCCTTTCCGCAGAGTATGTCTCCTGCGAGCAGGGGTGGGTGCTCGTGCCGTGCTCGGTGCTTGAGGCGGCGGGCATCCCTGCGGATACGCGCTCGTTCACGCTTGTCGGAGAGGGTACGTGTTTCGAGCTGTGGCCGACGGATGATTGGGACGCGCGCCGCACCCTTTATGTCGATGACCTCGCCGCGCTGTTCGAGGATTGATGGGACGGGGGCGCCGCTGTAGTGGGTGGGGTCTTCTTGATCGAGGCCGAAGGTTCCCGCGAAACCTTCCATCCCGCCGCGGAGGCGCCTCCCGATTCCCAAAGTGCGCGAAACGAGCGTTTTATGGGCACCCCCTGAAGTAGCAAGGGGTCGCGCGCCAACAAAAGCGACGCTCCTATTGTTTGTCAACCCTGATCCGCGGGAATTGGAAACCCGTCCTCGACCCAGGCGCGGTACCGCTCGCGCATCGACGGGCTCCCGCCCCTCCCGAGCTCGATTAGCGAGATGAG
>NZ_NFIE01000032.1:0-12667 GCF_002161605.1 [Collinsella] massiliensis
GTGGTACGCGACCGGGCGCCTCAAGGCCTTCCGCGAGGGCGGGCGGACGGTGTACGATACGATCGCCGGGCGCAGGGGGCGCCTCGGCTACGCGACGTAGGCGGTCCAAGGTGGCCGCCGCACTCCCTTTCGCGCATTTTGGGAATCGCTCCGCGGAAAATCCGGCCGAGCGCCCGCTGTCATCCCCGGGAGCAACCGTTTCGGCGCGCGTTTCACGGGGACGCGCAGGCGCGAGCGGGGCACGGCGTGGGGGCGGGCACGTAAACCAATGGCAACACGCTCGCAACATAGCCGGTTCTCGCGCTCGGCGGCGCAGCGGCTTCTCTATGCTGGATGAAAACCATCATGCACGTAGCGCGCCGTGACCGTCGATGTCCGCCCGCAAGCTCGGGGAGCGCGGCGCGTGAACCGAAGGAGCCGCCCATGTTCGCGATGCCCGTTTACCGAACACCGGATTTCTCGCAGGAGCCGTTCGCCAGCGCCCCCGACGCGACGCTCGCCGAGGTGGAGGCGGACGGCATCGCGCCCGAGGGGTTTCACAGCACGTCCGTGTTCCCCGAATACGTGAAGGTCGGGGGCACCTGGCTCCTCCCCCGCCACAGCCGTATGGACGCAAGCATCGTGGTCGCGCGGAACGAGGCGGGCGAGCGCATGCTGCGCGTGGTCGAGAACCGCAACCTGCGCGCGGGCGACCTCGTGGTCCTCGGGCGCACCGAGGACGCCGAGGAGGGCATCTACGTGCACGCGGACTGCTTCGACGACCCCTGCGCGGAGCAGGCGGACAGGTCCGACAAGTTCGCGTTCCGCCAGGCGCGCAGCCGCGAGACCTCGTTCGCCCGCGACTACGACCGCCTCTACGAGCGGCTGCGCCACGACCGCGACCACGGCAAGATCGTATGGGTGATGGGACCGGCGTTCGCCTTCGACGCCGACGCGCGCCGCGCCATGCAGCGCATCATCGAGGCCGGCTTCGTCGACGGCATCATGGCGGGAAACGCGCTCGCCACGCACGACCTCGAGGCCGCCACGCTCCACACGGCGCTCGGCCAGGACATCTACACGCAGCAGACGCAGCGCAACGGGCACTATAACCATCTCGAGGTGATCAACCGCGTGCGACGCGCCGGGTCAATCGAGGCGTTCGTGCGCACGGAGGGCATCGAGGACGGCATCGTCGCCGGCTGCGTCCGCCAGGGCGTGCCGCTCGTGCTCGCGGGGTCGATCCGCGACGACGGGCCGCTGCCGGGCGTGATCGGCGACGCGTACGAGGCGCAGGCCGCCATGCGCGCCATGGTCTCCGACGCCACGACGGTCATCTGCATGGCCACCATGCTGCACACCATCGCCACCGGCAACATGACGCCGTCGTATACCTTCGACGAACAGGGAGCCATCCGGCCGGTGTTCTTCTACACGGTCGACGTCTCGGAATTCGTGACCAACAAGCTACTCGACCGCGGGAGCGTCTCGGCCACCTCGTTCATCGCCAACGTGCAGAACTTCATCGTCATCGTGGCGAAGGGCTTGGGGCTCATGTAGCGGCGGGCGCAGGGCGGCACGCGGGCAGCGGGCGGCACGCGGCGGGTGCGGGGCGGGCACGCGGGCGGAGGGCGCGCCTAGCGCGCGAGGACGTCGTAGCGCACCGACTTGCCAGCGATCGAATAGCTCGGCTTGATGCCCGCGAGGTGCGGCCCTTTGACCGGGCGCTTGATGACCACCTTGCGCGGGCACGCGGCGAGCGCGGCGGCCACGAGCGCGTCCTCGTCGTCGCACGGGCGCTCCAGGCGGTGGATGAGCTGGAACTTCTTCTTCACCGCCGCGCTCTTGCGCCGCTCAGGGAACATCGGATCGAGGTAGACCACGTCGGGCGCGGGCGCGAGGCCGGGCAGCGCCGCAATGCTGTCCTCGCCGGCGACACGCATGCGACCGGCTGCGGCGCGCAGCTCGGGCTCGGGCGCGACGGCGGCGCGGCGCAGGCTGTCGCGCAACAGCTCGGCGATGACGGGATCGCTTTCGAAGAGCAGCACGGAGAAGCCCGCGGCCGCGAGCAGCAGCGCGTCCTCGCCGAGCCCCGCGGTCGCGTCCACGGCGAGCGGGAGGCGGGCGTCCGGGGACGCGTCCGCCGGGCGCTTGACCTTCGCGGCGCGCACGAGCAGCTCACGGTTCAGCCGCCCGGGCTTGAGCCGGGGCGCCATGGCGGAAAGGTCGGGGCGCAGCAGCATGCCGTCGCCAAGCAGACAGGTTCCCAACGCATCGAAGCGGACGGTAATGTCGAAGGACGCGGGGACGGCGGGCGCATCGAGGTCGGCGTCCGCAGGCAGCAGCGGCGCCTGCGCGCACTGCGCAAGCCGCTCCGCCGCCTGCTCGTCACCGCCCGGCACGAGCACGATGGCGAGCTGGCCGCCCCGCTCCCCTGTCCTATCCCGTTCGCTCATCTGCGCCCCTTTCTTCCAGCAGTATACCGGGAGCGGCGGGCGCACTACCAACGAGGGGCGCCGGGCCGTGCGCCCGCCCGGTCATTCGTCGCTCACGCGCACGCCCAGAAGCGTCACGAGCTCGGCCGCCTGCGTGGGACTCACCGTGCAGCCGCGCAGCTCGTGGAAGGTGCTCGACACCACGATGCCCGAGATGTCGCAGGTAGAGAGGTCGATGCCTTCGAGCGACGTGCCGAACATGTCGGCGCGCGAAAGGTCGCAGCCGTCGAGGAGCACGTGCTTGAGCCGCGCGCGGTGCCAGGCGCTCTCGGCGAGCGCGGTCTTGCGCGCCGCGAGCACACTCGCCGCCGCCTCCGAGAAATCCGCGTACCGCAGCTGGCTCTCGTCGAAGCACACGCTGGTCAGGCGGCCTTTTTGGAAGCTCAGACCCGGCGCGGAGCAGCCCTCGAAGTCGCAGCGGTTCAGCCAGCTGCGCTCCATCGTGCACGCGATGAAGCGGCACCCCACGAAGCGCACGTCCGCCAGCGAGCAATTCGAGAAGTCGACGCCCTCGAACTGGCACGAACGGAAGATGACCTGGTCGAACGTCGCCCCATTCGCGCGAACGTCGGCGAGCTCCAGGCCCTCGAACGCCGTCATCGATATGGTCGCGTCGCCCTCGCCCAGGAGCCGGAGCAGCTCATCGCGCGTGACATGCTGCCCGATATGCTCTTTTACCTGGGAGAACCCATACCGCTTCGCCGCCATATGCGCTCCTTGCCGCCCGCGCCGCCCTGTCCGGGGACATTGTACGCCGGCGCGGGGACACGGGGCGCGCGACGGCCGCACTTGCTCGGAAGCCGCCCGACCGCCAGCGGCTCTCGCCCGCCCCCGTCGGCAGCCGCATCACACGAAATCGTAGGGCATGCGGCGCGCCACCAGGTAGAACAGGGCGAGCACCATCCAGGCGAAGGGGAAGAACAGGAACGCGCCGCCCATAACGACGAGCCGCGCCGCGTAGAAGACGAGCCGCCGCGCGCCCGTGCGCCCGCGCGTCTCGCAGCTCATGCGCACGAAGCCCCCGCCCGGCGTCGAGCCGTCGTGGAGCCACGGCAAGATGCCCTCCACCAGCACGAACGCGGCGATGTGGAGGTAGAGCGCCAGCGGCGTCCCCGTGAGCAGGCCATCCAGCCAGCCGAAGCCGGGCACGTAACGCCCCACGAGCGCCAGCACACCCACCGTCGTCGAGCCCACGAGCCCGACGAGCAGCATATCGAGCCAGAACGCCACGCAGCGGCGGATGAACCCGGGCTCGTGCGTCACCTCGCCCTCCTGGGCGAGCGCGCCCGGCTGCAGCACGCGCGCGAGCAGCGCCGCGCACCACCAGCCGATCGCCGCGCCGGACGCGTTGTAGATGAGGTCGTCCACGTCCGCGGTGCGGTATGCGTACGGGTAGATGCCGAAGAGCCCCGTGCCCTGCGCCGCCTCGATGACAAACGAGGCCAGGAGCCCCACGACGACGGTCTTCGCGAAGCCCCAGCGGAAGAGCCGTCCCCCGATGAACCCCAGCGGCACGAAGAAGACCACGTTGAACGCGATCTGCGGGATGACGGAGAAGCCCTCGCGCATGAAGTCGCCGATGGGCGCGAGCGGGTTCAGCTGCCACGGGATGCCGTACGTGATGCCCGGGCCGGCGTCTCCGCTCGGCAGCGGGTAGAGCGTGAAGCAGCCGAGGCCGAGCACGTAGAGCACGGTGAGGTAGGTGGACGCGACCGAGACGAAGCGCAGCCGGCCGTCGCGGTGGTAGAGGTACGCGAGGATGGGCAGGGTGAACGCCGCGGACGCGAACGGCCACATCACGAGCGCGAGCAGGAAGTTGTCGCTGTACCCTCCCAGGAAGCGTTCGATGAGCCTCATGCGGCGCCTTTCGTCCTCGCCCGATTGCCTACCATGGACATTCTCGGCCGCCGCCGCGCCCCGTGCCATCGATTTCGCTTACGCCTGGATTACGGTTTTGAAAGGTTCCGCGCCCCGCATGTAAAATCACCCCAGGGGTTTTTCTACATGTAACAATACCCCTGGGGTGATTTTACATAGACCGGTAACGGAGGGGCAGCATGGCAATCGATAGGGTCAAGGCGTTCTTCGCGGAGCGCGGCATGGAGGGGCGCGTGCTCGAATTCGATACCTCGAGCGCCACGGTCGAGCTCGCGGCGCAGGCCGTGGGGTGCGAGCCGGCGCGCATCGCCAAGACGCTCTCGTTCCACGTGGGCGACCGCGTGGCGCTCGTGGTGGCAGCCGGCGACGCGCGCATCGACAACCCCAAGTTCAAGGCGCAGTTCCACACCAAGGCGAAGATGCTCAAGGCCGAGGAGGCCGAGCAGCTCATCGGCCATGCCGTCGGCGGCGTGTGCCCCTTCGCCGTGAACGACGGCTGCGACGTCTACCTGGACGCAACGCTTCGCCGCTTCGAGACGGTCTTCCCCGCCTGCGGCAGCTCGAACAGCGCCATCGAGCTCACCCCCGCCGAGCTGGAAGATCTGTGCCAGCCCTGCACCTGGGTGGACGTCTGCAAGCTCCCCGCCTAGCGTCGCGCTGATAACAGGCGCCGGGCGCCAACGCATGATAAAAAGGTGACTGACACCAAATTATCACCGGGCGCGGCGCGCGAGCCCGAGCAGGCACACGGCCGAGCCCACGGCAGCGAGCACGCCGCCCACGAGCCCGATGGCCGCGAGCGAGAGCGTCGTGCTCACCACGCCGCCCAAGAACGACCCCGTGCCGATGCCCAGGTTGAAGATCCCGGAGTAGAGCGCGATCGCCACGGACGCCTCGTCCGCACGCGCCGCGCGGATGATCTCGGCCTGGAACGCGATGCCGAACGCCGTGTTGCAGGCACCCCACACCGCGAGCACGCCGAACGTCCCCGGGACGAGCGTCGCCGCCGGGGCGAGCAGCAGAAGCGCGGCCGAAAGCCCCGCGAGCGCGGCGCCCAGGAACGGGAGCCGATGCGCGTCGTAGGAACGCGAGAACAAAAAGCTCCCCGCGAGCCCCGCCGCGCCGAAGACCGTGAGCGCCATGGTGGCGGTGCCGGCGTCAAGCCCCGCGACCTGCGCCAGGAACGGGTCGATGTAGCTATACGCGGTGTAATAGCCCGTCGCCACGAGCAGCGTGCTCACGTAGATCGCCACGAGCACGCGGTTGCGGAAGAGCCCGGGCAGCTGCCGCATGGTGAAGCGCTCGCCCGCTGGAATCGTGGGCATGACGACGGCGGTGTACAGCACGAGCACCGCGCCCACCACGCCTACGCAGGCGAAGGTCATGCGCCAGCCCACCGCGAGCCCGATCGCGCGGCCCAGGGGCAGGCCGAACACCATGGCCACCGACGTCCCCGTCGCGACCATGCTGAGCGCCAGCGAGCCGTGCTCGGGCGCGACCACGCGCGTCGCCATAACCGAGGCGATCGACCAGAAGATCGCGTGCGCGCAGGCCACGAGCAGGCGCGCGGCCACGAGCAGCGCGAACGTGGGCGCGACAGCGCAGGCGACCTGACCCGCGGTGAAGAGCACGAGCACCCCGAGCAGGAGGCGCTTGAACTCGAACCGCGAGGCGAACACCATGAGCGGCAGCGAGAGCGCCATGACCGCCCATGCGTAGATCGAGGTCATCATGCCGGTCTGCGCCTCGGTGAGGCCGAAGCTGCCGGAGATGCTGCTCAATAAGCCGATAGGCATGAATTCCGAGGTATTGAACACGAACGCGGAGCAGGTGAGCCCCGCGAGCGCGAGCCACTGGCGCGCCGTCATGGCCGTGCGTTCGCCCATGTTTACTACCTTCCGCCTCTGGACCCGGACCCGGGTGCGTTGCAAACGGTTGGGGATTATAGCAAAGCGGCGCCGCGCGGGCGGGAGGAGCGCGCGACGCGCCGCCGGCGCACCGAACGGAAACAGTTCGAGCGCCGATACTGTGTGGGATTCCGGATTCCCTGAGTAGAGCCGGGTCGGGGCTCAGGAAAAGCGCTGGTCGGAGCAGTCCATGGCATGGGTGTACTCGCCGGGTTCGAATTCCCACACAGTATCGGCGCTCGAACCTTCCGCGGGCAGCCCGAATGCACCCGACACGTGCACGTCAGCCCCCGAACACCGCGCACAAAACGGGCGCGCCCGACCGCACCGCCGAACGCGCCCCGCAAAGAGCTATCTCATCTACCCTGGTTAGTCCTTCTTGATCCAGCTGAACATGGAACGGATCTTCTCGCCCGTCTTCTCGATGGGATGCTCGTTGATCTTCTCGCGCTGCTCGAGCAGCCACTTGTGGCCGTTGTTGCAATCGTCGACGAACTCCTGCGCGAACGAGCCGTCCTGGATGCGCGCCAGGAGCTGCTTCATGGCCGCGCGGCTCTCCTCGTTGATGACCTTGGGGCCGGCGTAGTACTCGCCGTACTCGGCCGTGTTCGAGATGGAGTAGTTCATGAAGTGGATGCCGCTCTCGTACATGAGGTCCACGATCATCTTCATCTCGTGATAGACCTCGAAGTACGCGAGCTCCGGCGGGTACCCGGCCTCGGTGAGCGTCTCGAAGCCGGCCTTCACGAGTTCGACGAGGCCGCCGCAGAGCACGGCCTGCTCGCCGAAGAGGTCCTCCTCGGTCTCCTCCTTGAACGTCGCCTTGATGACGCCCGAGCGCGCGCCGCCCACGCCCCAGCAGTACGCGAGCGCGATGTCCCACGCGTTGCCCGTGGCGTCCTGCTCCACGCAGGCCAGGCACGGCACGCCGGAACCCTCGGTGAACTGGCGCCGCACGATGTGGCCGGGGCCCTTCGGCGCGCACATGATGACATTCACGTCCTCGGGCGGCACGATGTAGCCGTAGTGGATGTTGAAGCCGTGCGCGAAGGCGAGCGTGTTGCCGGGCTTGAGGTGCGCCTTGATGTGCTCCTCGTAGACCTTGGGCTGGGTCTCGTCGGGCACGAGCATCATGATGAGGTCGGCTTCCTCGGCCGCGGTGTCCATGTCGCACACCTTGAGGCCCGCCTCCTCGGCCTTGGCCCAACTCTTCGAGCCCTCGCGCAGGCCCACGCGCACGTCGCAACCGGAATCGAGCAGGTTGAGCGCATGCGCGTGTCCCTGGCTGCCGTAGCCGATGATGGCGATCTTCATGTTCTGGATCACCTGCGGGTCGCAATCTGCCTCGTAATAGATCGTCACAGCCATGTCGTTCTCCTTAGGTTTCGTGGCTGACAGTACCTGATGCATCGGTGGGGCATGTAAAATTACCCCAGTGACTTTTTTACATGTCCCCCTGCGTGGGCATTGGATTCGATGCGGGCGCCGGGCGATGTAAAAAAGTCGCTGGGGTAAATTTACATGCCGGCCCCGGCGCCCGCGCTGCTAGCTGCTTCGCGACATCGCGATCTTGCCCGTTCGCGTGATCTGGCGCAGGCCGTAGCCGCGGAACAGGTCCTCCATCGCGTCGAGCTTGCTCGCCGTGCCGGTCGCCTCGACGGTGAGCGTGTTCTTGCCCACGTCGACGATCTTGGCGCGGAAGATGTTCGCGATCTCGATGATCTCGTGCCGGCGGTCGGCCGGGGCGCTCACCTTGAACAGCACGAGCTCGCGCTCGATGGCGTCCTCGTGCGTCATGTCGGAGATCTTGTACACCGAGACGAGCTTGTGCAGCTGCTTGGTAATCTGCTCGTAGGCGATTTCGTCCGCCTCGACGATGATGGTCATGCGGCTCATGGTCACGTCCTCGGTGGGCGCGACGGTGAGCGAGTCGATGTTGAACCCGCGGCGGCTGATCATGCCGGTCACGCGGCTGAGCACGCCGGGTTTGTTCTCGACGAGCACCGAGAGGATGTACTGCATCTCACTCGCCTCCCTTCACATCGTCCGCAGCTGATGCAGGAGCGTCCGACGCCAGCGCATCGCCGGCGAAGGGCGTGCCCACGCGCAGCGACGGGTCGCGCTCGTCGAGCGGCAGCGGCTCGGCCACCGTGCCCGCCATCTCGCCCGCCGGGCTCATGCCCTTCTCCGTCACGCGCACGCCGCCGAGCGTGAGGTCGATGGCGCCGATGATGTCGTCGATGGCCGCGCCGGGCGCCACCATGGGGTAGACCGTCTGCGCCGTGGGGATCACCACGTCGAGCAGGTAGGGCGTGTCCGCGGCGAGCATGCGGTCGAGCGCGCCCGGGATCTGGCCCGGGTGCGTGATGCGCTCCGCCTGCCAGCCGTAGGCCTCGGCGAGCTTCACGAAATCGGGGTTCGCCGTGAACTCCGTGCAGCTGTAGCGCTCGTGGTAGAACAGGCGCTGCCACTGGTGCACCATGCCGAGCGCGTTGTTGTCGATGACGAGTACCTTCACCGCGACGCCGTTGCCGATGGCCGTCGCCATCTCCTGGATGTTCATCTGCAGGCTGCCGTCGCCCGCGATACACACCACCTGCGCGTCCGGCCGGCCGATCTTCGCACCGATCGCCGCCGGGAAGCCGAAGCCCATGGTTCCCAGGCCACCGGAGGAAAGAAACGTCCGCGACTCCTCGCGATGCACGTGCTGGTGAGCCCACATCTGGTGCTGGCCCACTTCGGTCGTCACGACGCTCGCATGCGGGTCGAGCTTGTTCGAAAGCGCCTCGAGCACCTGCTCCGGGGCGATGCGATCGGGGTAATCGGCGAAATCCTCGGTATAGAACGGCCAGCGCTCGCGCCACGCGAACACGGTCTTCACCCAATCAGCGTCCTGTGGCGTCGCCTCCGCGCGGTCGAGCCGCTCGTTGATGGCAGCCACGATCACCTGCGCGTCGCCCACGATGGGCACGCGGGGGTTCCGCACCTTGCCGATCTCGGCCGGGTCGATGTCGATGTGGATGACCGTCGCATGCGGGGCGAATTCCGAGAGCTTGCCCGTCACGCGGTCCGAGAAGCGCGCGCCCACGGCGATGAGCAGGTCGCACTCGGTCACGGCCATGTTGGCGTACTTGGAGCCGTGCATGCCCACGGGACCTAAGTTGAGCGGGTTCGAGCACGGCACGGCCGCCTTGCCCAGCAGCGTGGTGACCACGGGAATCTGCATCTTCTCCGCGAGCCCCACGACCTCGTCGCACGCGTGGCTGCTCACCACGCCGCCGCCCGCCATGAGGAGCGGGCGCTTGGCCTGGCGGATGAACTCGACCGCCTGCTTCACCTGCTTCGCGTTGCCGCGATACGTAGGCCGATAGCTGGGGATGTTCACGGAATCGGGGTAATGGAAGACCATCTGCGCGCCGGCGAGGTCGCTGGGGATGTCGATGAGCACGGGGCCGGGGCGCCCGGTCGAAGCGATGTAGAACGCCTCGCGGAACGTGCGCGTAAGGTCGTCCGTGGACTGCAGCAGGAAGCTGTGCTTCACCACGGGCATGGTGATGCCCACGATATCCGCTTCCTGGAAGGCGTCCGTGCCGATGACCCCGCGCGTGACCTGGCCGGTGATAACCACGAGCGGCACGGAGTCCATGTACGCCGTCGCGATGCCCGTCACGGTGTTCGTGGCGCCGGGACCGCTCGTGACGAGTGCCACGCCCACGCGGCCGGTCGCGCGCGCATAGCCGTCGGCCTCGTGCACGGCGCCCTGCTCGTGGCGGGCGAGGATGTGGTGGATCTTCGTGGAGTCGTAGAGCGCGTCGTAGATCTTGATGGCCTGGCCGCCGGGGTAGCCGAAGAGCACGTCCACGCCCTCGGCCTCGAGCGAGGCGATGACCGCCTGCGCGCCGGTCATGGCCTCGCCCTCGTGCTCGGTGCCGCTGCCCGCGCCGAAGGGCCGGCCGCTCATGGCGCGCTCCTTCATGGCGAGGCGGCTCGCGCGCGACACGTCGGCCGCGGGGGCGGAGGACTCGGCGCTCGTGCACATATGCTGGCGGATGTCGTCGGGCATGTCCGGCGTGCGCGGGCTGCCGGCGAGGTGCGGGGCGGCGGCGCGGGCTGCGGGCTGGGCGGCTGGCGCGGCTGGCGCGTGCGGGGCCTCCGCCGCGGCCGGGGTATTCGGCTTCATGTCCGTCATGAGAGATACGCCCCCTTATCTGCGCTGGTCACGAGCTTCGCGTAGCGGCTGAGCACGCCCGTGGTGTACTTCGGCGCAGGCGGCTGCCACGCGGCGCGGCGGCGCGCGAGCTCCTCCTCGGGAACGCGCAGGTCGAGCGTGCCCGCGTTGATGTCGATGTCGATGATGTCGCCCTCCTGCACGAGCGCGATGGGGCCGCCGGCCGCTGCCTCGGGCGAGACGTGGCCGATGCAGGGGCCCTTGCTCGCGCCGGAGAAACGGCCGTCGGTGATGAGCGCCACGGAGCTCGCGAGCCCCATGCCGCAGATGGCAGAGGTGGGCGCGAGCATCTCGCGCATGCCGGGGCCGCCGGCCGGGCCCTCGTAGCGGATGACCACCACGTCGCCGGGCTTGATGGCGCCGCCGAAGATGGCCTCGCAGGCCGCCTCCTCGCTGTCGAACACGCGCGCGGGGCCGGAGTGCACGTACATGGCGGGGTCGCAGGCGCTGCGCTTCACCACGCCGCAATCGGGCGCGAGCGTGCCGCGCATGACCTTGAGGCCGCCCTGCGCGCTGTAGGCGTTCTCCACCTCGCGCACGATCTCGCCGTCCGCGGGCGGGCAGGCGGCGACCCAGTCCGCCATGGTGCCGTGGCAGGTGAGCGCGCGCTCGTCGAGCAGGCCCGCGCGACCGAGCACGCCGATGATGGCGGGGATGCCGCCCACGGCGTTCAGGTCCTCGATGTGCAGGGGGCCGGCCGGCGCGATGCGCACGATGTTCGGCGTGCGCGCGGAGACCTCGTCCCAATCCTGCATGGTGACGGGGCAGCCCGCCGCCTGCGCGATGGCGGTGAGGTGGAGCATGGTGTTCGTGGAGCCGCCGAAGGCCATGTCGAGCACCATGCCGTTGTGGATGGAGCGCTCGTTCAGGATGTCGAGCGCCGTCGTGCCCTGCTCGATGAGCTTCATGACCTGCATGCCGGTGCGCTTGGCCAGGCGGATGCGCTCAGAGTAGACCGCGGGCACCGTGCCGTTGCCGGGAAGCGCGAGGCCGAGCGCCTCGGCCAGACAGCAGATGGAGTTCGCCGTGAACATGCCCGAGCAGCTGCCGCAGGTGGGGCACGCCGTGTTCTCGAGCCACGCGCACTCCTCCGGCGTCATGGTGCCGGCCGTGACCTGGCCGACGGCGTCGAAGAGCGTGTTCAGGTCCGTCTGGCAGCCATGCTTGTCATGGCCGGCGAGCATGGGGCCGCCGGAGACGAGCATGGTGGGGATGTTCAGGCGGGCGGCCGCGATGAGCATGCCCGGCACGATCTTGTCGCAGCTGGGGATGAGCACCATGGCGTCGAACTGGTGCCCCTGGATGGCGCACTCGACGGAGTCCGCGATGACCTCGCGGCTCACCAGGCTGTAGTGCATGCCCTCGTGGTTCATGGCGATGCCGTCGCACACGCCGATGGTGTTGATCTGGAGCGGGGTGCCGCCGGCCATGCGGATGCCGGCCTTCACGGCGTCGGCGATCTGCTGGAGGTGCAGGTGGCCGGGGATGACCTCGTTTTGCGCGGAGACGACGGCGACGAGCGGGCGCTCGAGCTCCTCGTCGGTGAGACCGTCCGCCTTGAGCAGGCTCCGGTGCGGGGCGCGCGCCAGCCCCTTCTTCACGGCATCGCTACGCAGCTGCATGGGCTCCCTCGCTTTCCCGCGCAGGCGCTCAGGCCGGCGCGCTCGGTGATACCGATACCAGGAAATGCGAGGTCAGAGCGGATGGCTCGTCCTCGATGCCCGTGACGGGGGCTCCGGCGCGGCGTACTTGCGCGAGCCGGGCGTCGGGGGTCTCCCGCGCGGGCGCGCGCGTTCAGCCGAGCTGCTCGAGGGTGTGTTCCCGACCGTCCGCCGCGGGTTCTCACGCTCCCCCGCTCGCTGTGGGACGGCAGGCCGGTACTCGCCCTGTCATCGCATTTGCTGAGTTACAGAAGTATGCCGCGCGCACATCGCTGGACAGGGAAGTGAGACGGCTTCGAAACGCGCTCGTAACAGCGCTGCGCGCGAGCGGTCGGTTTCGCACGGCGAACGGTCGATGCAAGTCATTGTGAGTCATTGGGGACGGGTTCGTTTGTGAACCGCCCCCCGTTTCTTGGACACGGAAATGGAGGTCCGAGAGATGGGGGGCATTCTCATGTCCATCGACCTACGGTACGGGCACGGGCGCGCGGCGAGGTCGCTCGCCGCGGACCTGTTCGC
>NZ_NFIE01000033.1:0-12419 GCF_002161605.1 [Collinsella] massiliensis
TCGAGGCCTTCCTCACCAACTTCGCCGACCGCACCAAGGACGAGGACGTCGTGGTGATCGACACCGCCGAGTACGCCATCCCCGGCCTCGACGACGACTTCCGCGTCATCGTCTCGCCGTGGATCCTCACGATCCTCACCACCGACCGCCTTGCCCGCTACTACGAGACGGTCACCAAGCACAACCTCAAGTATCGTCGTTACTATCACCAGTTCGACTACTAAGGGGTGCGCCCGGGGACGGGCTCGCATAGACCAAGGTCGATGAAGGGCGGCCGGGGGCTCGGCTCCCGGCCGCTTTTTTGCTCGAAAGGCGGGGTGCGCATGGGCGAGATGCGGGGGCGCGCGGCTGCTGCCGCGCAGCTGAACACCGGATACCTCTGGCTGCTGGGGACGGCGGTGGCGTGGAGCTTCTCGGGCGTCTTCACGAAGCTCAACGGCCAGCCCGGCTTCCTCATCAGCGCCATCGCGTCCCTCGTGGCGCTGCTGTTCTATTTCATCGTGATCCGCCCCACGATCCGGATCTCGAGGCTCGTGGTGGCGGCGGGCATCGCCTCCTACCTCATGGGCATCACCTTCACCTACGCCAACAAGCTCACGAGCGTGGGCAGCGCCATCGTGCTGCAGTACAGCTCCATGGCGTTCGTGGCGCTCTACGAGGCCATCGAGCAGCGGCGCATCCCGCCCGCGCGCAAGGTGCTCGTGATCGTCATGGCGCTCGCGGGCATGGTCGTCTTCTTCCTGGACAGCCTCTCGTTCGAGCACGTCCTGGGAAACCTTCTCGCCATCGTGTCCGGGGCGTTCTTCGGCCTCATGTTCTTCCTGAACGCCAAGCCGGGCTCGTCCCCCGTGACCTCCTCGATGCTGAGCTGCGCCATCTCCGTGCTGCCGGGTCTTTTCTTCCTGCCGCGCATCCCGCATATCCTGCCGCGCGAATGGGCGCTCATGACGGCGAGCGGCATCGTGTGCTCGGGCCTCGCGAACGTGTGCTTCGCGCGCGGCATCACGCGCGTGCAGCCACTCACCGCGAACCTCATCACCATGCTCGAGGTCGTCTTCGCGCCCACCTGGGCGTTCATCTTCTTCCACGAGCGCTTCGGCCGCTTCGCGCTCGCGGGCACCGTGCTCATCATCGGCAGCATCATCGTGAACCTCGTGCTCGAGCAGCGCGAGCGCGACGCCTGCGCGGCGCAGCCCGTCTGCGAGGCCGCGCGCTAGGCTCGCGAGCCGCAACAGCCGCGCGCCGGGCGCTCCCATGCCGCTCAGGGAAACCCGGCTGCCATCTACGGATTGGAATTGGTATTAAATTAGTCGAATAGGTATAGTTGAGGGCGAGAACGATCCCTCGAGGAAACGGAGAGCGGACATGACGGAGCCCCAAGCGGTCGACGGCGCCTTCGAGGCCACGCGAACCATACTCGCGCCCATGCCCATGCTCGGCATCCCCGAGGTGCTCGCCGACGAGGGGCGCGGCCTGTGGAGCGTGCGCCAGCCGGGGGCTGAGGTACCCCGGGTCTACCGCTGCGCGGACATCCGCTCCTGCCAGGTTTACGAGGTCGAGGGCGAGCAGCAGCCCGCCCCGGAGGGCTTGCAGGGCATCGGCGAGATCTTCAAGAACCCGATGGCGGTCTCGCGCGCGAACATGATGCGCCGGGGCGACCGCATCTTCGGCGCCGGCGTCCTCGTCGAGGTGGCAGGCCTCGCGGAGCCCGTGCGCATCGGCATCTGGGCGCGGCCGCTCAAGCGCGGGTCGCGCTCGTACCGCAACGTCATGGGGAGCGCGGAGCAGCTTAAAGGCGCCATCGAGGGCCTGATGGTAGGGGAATCGGATGGCTAGGCGCATCGAGGTCTCGCCCTTCGACCGTGCCTACGAGGGGGTCTTGGAGTACATCGAGGCCCATGGCCTCAAGCCGGGCGACCGCCTGCCCTCGGAGCGCGACCTCTGCGTGGCGCTCGACGTGTCGCGCACGACCCTGCGCAGCGCGCTCGCCCAGCTCTCCGTGGTGCACGTGGTGGAGTGCCACCCCGGCTCCGGCAGCTTCGTGTGTCCGCCGCGTCCCACCACGCACCTCGACGACCTCTCCGGCTTCTCCGAGATCGTGCGCAAGGCGGGCGAGGTTCCTCGCTCGAGCGTGCTGAGCAGCGAGGTCGTCGCCTGTCCCGACAAGATCGCCCCGCGGCTCGGCCTCATGCCGGGCGACCCCGTGTTCAAGCTGCGCCGTGTGCGCGGCGTCGAGCGCGAGGCGGTGTGCGTCGAGGCCGCCTACGTCGCCGCGGCCGGGTGCCCGGGCATCGAGGACATCGACTTCGCGCGGGAATCGCTCACCCAGGCGCTCGAGGCGCGCTTCGGCAAGGCCGTCGCCCACACGACGCTCACCGTCTCGGTGGCCCGCGCGACCGACGAGGAGGCGGGGCTTCTGGGCATCGCGCCGCGCGCCCTCGTCTTCTCCGAGCGCGAGCTGCGCGCCGACGCCTCGTTCGCTCCGGTGGAATACTGCGAATCGGTGTACGTGCCCGAGCGCTTCGGCGTGGTGTGCACCACCGTCTTCAAGACCCCGGACGGCGGCGAGGGCTTCCCGGGGGAGGAGGTGGAGCCGCATGTCGAAAGGCTATAGCTCGGCGCCGTGGCTCAACGAGAACGCCGAGCCGGCGCACCTGCCGCTTTACCTGCGCATTCGCCGTGCCATCCGAGACCGCATCAACGCGGGCGAGTTCACGCCCGGCGCGTCGATCCCCTCGGAGACCGACCTCGCCCAGAGCTACGGCACCACGAAGCTCACCATCCGCAACGCCATCGACGGCCTCATCGACGAGGGGCTCCTGTTCCGCGTCCAAGGCAAGGGCACGTTCGTCACGCACGGTCTGCGCGCGAACAGCGCCTCGCACGGCCCGCGCGGCTTCCGCGCGAGCCAGGGCGACATGCGCCATCGTCCGACCGTGCGCGTGCTCGAGACGGCGCTCAGGCCGACGGGCGCCTACTACGCGCGGCTCTTCGACGTCTCGCCGGACAGCGAGCTCTTCCAGGTGCGCCGCCTGAACTGCGTCGACGACGAGCCGTTCGCCATCGAGAACGCGCTCGTGCCCTGCGAGCTCTTCCCGGGCATCGAGACCGTGGACGTGTCGCTGTTCAGCCTCTACGAGTTCTACGCGCTGCGCGGGCACGCGGTCGTGCGCGCCTTGGAGGAGCTCGAGGTCTGCGAGCTCAAGCCGCGCGAGGCCCAGCTGCTGCGCGGCAGCGTGGACGACCCCGCGCTGGGGATCCGCTGCGTGAGCTACGACGCCGCCGGGCGCGCGCTCGAGTACGTGACGTCGGTGGCCATAGGGAAGTACGCCTGCTATTCCGTGTCGCAGTGAGGTGAGGGGAGAGGCTGCACGGGTCGGGGATATATACCGCTTATCGACTTTTCCATACCACTTAGCCTGTTTCCCACGTACACGGGCATATGGGATGTCGCAAGCGTCTATCCTGATGCTAGGTATTGGTCTGGAAAAACTACCGACTGGTATAGAAAAAGGTCGGTGCACGCACACGAGGGGGAGGGAATATGATCGGCGATGCCTGGCAGGTTGCCGCGATGAATTGCCACTACCGCTTCTTCTCCCTCGAGAGCTTCTTCCGCGACGCGCGCGATGCGGGGTACGCGGCCGCCGAGGTTTGGTGCGGCCCCATGCACTTCGCGCTCGACTGGGCGCGCCACGACGACCCGCGGGGGCTCGCGGAGCTCGCCCGGCGCTACGGCATCCGGATCATCGGCATCTGCCCGGAGCAGACGAACCCCAAGCCTGCGAACATGGCCGCCCGCGGCGACGATGCCCGGGAGCGCACGCTCGCCACGTTCAGGAACGTGATCGACGTGGCGCGCGACACGCAGGCGGGGAAGATCGTCATCACGAGCGGCTGGGGCTTTCTCGACGAGCCGCGCGCGGACGCCTGGGAGCGCAGCGTCGCGATGCTGCGCCAGGTGGTCGCCTACGCGGCCGAGCAGGGCGTCGTGCCCGCCATCGAGGCGCTCCAATGCGACGAGACGAACCTCGCCCGCTCCGCCGAGGAGCTCGAGCGCCTGCTCGACGACGTGGCCGACGACCGCCTGGCCGTCTGCCTCGACCTGGGCGCCGCGTGGCGCGCGGGCGACAGCATCGCCGGCTACTTCAAGCGCTTCGGCACGCGCATCCAGCACCTCCACTTCTCGGACATCGGCGCCGAGAGCCATCTCGCCTGGGGCGACGGCGCCCGCGACATGGCCTCCGACCTCGCCGCGCTCGAGCGCGCGGGCTACGCCGGTCCCGTGAGCTTCGAGATCGTCAACTCGCGCTATCACACCGACCCAGCGGCTGCACTTTCGCAGTCGGCTCGGCAGTACCGTGCGGCCCTCGATAGGCTGAAGGAGGTGTACCAATGAGACATATGGTAATCGCGTCGCATGCGCACTTCGCTGCCGGCATCTCCGAGGCGCTCGCCCTGCTGGGCGGCGGTTCGGGCGTCGACATCAAGGTCATCTGCGCGTTCGTTGACGGGAACAACGACATCGCCCAGGCGGTGGCCGACACGCTCGCCGAGATCCCCGCGGAGGACGAGGTCCTCGTCTGCACGGATATCTTCGGCGGGAGCGTGAACAACGAGTTCACGAACGTCGTCCAGCAGCGGGGGAACATCCATCTCGTGACGAACATGAACCTGCCGCTCCTGATCTCGCTCCTCTTCTCCATCAACGAGCCCGATCTGGCCGCGGCGATTCGCACCGCCGTGTCGACCGATGAGGTCCGGCCGAAGTACTGCAACGACGAGCTGGCTGCACTCGATGCGGACGACGAGGAGTTCTAGCAGTAAGGAAAAGGAGGGAAACGATGATTCTTCTAACGCGCGTCGACCATCGCCTGCTTCACGGCCAGGTGGCGACCTCGTGGGTGGGTACGCTCGGTGCCGACTGCATCTTCTGCGTCGGCGACCACGTGGCGAACGACCCGGTGTGGAAGACCACGCTCAAGCTCGGCAAGCCCGCCGGCTGCAAGCTCGTGATCAAGGACATGGCCCACGCCATCGAGGCGATCAACAGCGGTGTGACCGACAAGTACAAGATGATCATCTGCGTGCAGACCATCGCCGAGGCCAAGCAGCTCTGCGACGGGTGCCCGCAGATCAAGAGCATCAACCTGGGCAACACCAAGGAGTCCCCGACGACGAAGACCATCTCGCGCCAGGTGTTCCTCGAGCCCGAGGAGGAGGAGATCCTCCGCGAGCTCGGTTCCCGCGGCATCGAGGTCGAGATCCGCGGGCTCGCGGAAGAGCCCAAGGTGGATGCCCTGCAGCTGATCTAGGGCATCACCGCGCTCCCAAGTGATTGGAGGTAGACGCATGCTTTTCGAGAGCATACTCTGCGCAGTTCTGTACGTGTTCTTCAAATGCTTCGATTACCAGCTCGGCACGCTCTACGCGTTCCGCCCCATCGTGGTCTGCCCGGTCGTGGGCGCCTTCCTGGGCGACCTGCACACCGGCCTCATCCTCGGTGCGAGCATCGAGGCGCTCTTCATGGGCTCCGTCTCCATCGGCGCCTACATTCCGCCGGATGCCACGTCCGCCGGCCTGCTCTGCACGGCCTACGTGTGCCTGCTCGGCCTTGACACCGAGGTCGCCGTCGGCCTCGCCATGCCCATCGGCACGCTCGTCCTCGGCGTGGGCAACCTCGGCCAGCTGGTGAGCAACTGGCTCACGAGCTTCATCCCCGGCATCGCCCTCAAGGGCGAGGGCAGCAAGCTCATGGCGCTGCACTGGCTCATCGGCATGTGGCTGATCCCCGTGTGGCTCGTGCTCATCTTCTGCGCGGTGTACTTCGGCTCCGGCGCCATCGACTGGCTCGTGAACGCCGTGCCGTCGTTCGTGCTCAACGGCTTCGCCGCCGCCGCGAACATCCTGCCGGTCATGGGCTTCGCCATGCTCCTGCGCCTCATCTACCGCAAGGAGCTCCTGCCCTACCTGTTCCTGGGCTTCCTGATCACCTCGTACATGGGCGTCTCGACGCTCGGCGTGGCGCTCATCGCCATCATCATCGCCGTCCTGACGCTCGGCTTCTTGGATAAGAACCAGACCACGGCGCAGATTGAGGGGGCTGACGACGATGACTTCTAATGAGACGGCGCAGGGCGCCTACAAGACCGGCGAGTACGCCATCACCAAGCAAGACCTCACGAGGGCTTCCCTTTCCATCGGCGCGCTGGGCATGGAATTCTCCTGGACCTACGCGAACCAGATGGGCCTCGCCTTCGGCATGATGGTCAAGAAGATGCTCAAGAAGATCTACCATGACGACCCGCAGGGCTACGCAGCCGCGCTCGAGCGCCACACGGCGTTCTTCAACATCACCGTGTGCCTCGCGCCGTTCGTCGGCGGCATCGCGATGTCCATGGAGGAGCGCATCGCCAAGGGCGAGCTCCCGCCCGAGTCGGTCAACGACATCAAGGCCGCCCTCATGGGCCCGCTCTCCGGCATCGGCGACGCCATCTTCCTGACCACCATCCGCGTGGTCGCCGCCGGCATCGCCATCTCCCTGGCGTCCCAGGGCAACGTGCTCGGCCCCATCCTGTTCCTCTTGATCTTCAACGTCCCGCAGTTCTTCCTGCGCGTGTGGGGCATCCACAAGGGCTACGAGATCGGCGTGAGCTTGCTCGAGACGGCTGAGCAGTCCGGCATCATGGACAAGGTCATCAAGGCCGCCGGCATCATCGGCATGATGGTCGTCGGCTCCATGACCTGCGGCATGTTCTGGGCGTCGCTCGCCATCGAGTTCGGCTCGGGCGACGAGGTCACCACGCTCCAGAGCGTGCTCGACAGCATCATGCCCGGCATGCTCGGCCTCGCCTTCATGGGCCTGTACTACTTCCTGCTGAAGAAGAAGGTCTCCCCGATGATCCTCATCCTGGGCACCATGGTGCTCGGCGTGGTGGGCGTCTACTTCGGCATCCTGGCCTAAGGCTTCGTCCGTACAGGGGCAGTGGGGTTCCGCTGCCCCTTTTCTCACGGGCTTGAAGGCATAACGTCTTAATACGATTTATCGATGGTAGGGAACGGCTCGCCGACCCGCCGCCGCGGCGCGGGACGGGCGAGGGAAGGGGCTGGGACCGTGGGCATCACGGGAAAAGACGGGGGACTGGCCGCGCTGACCTCGGGCGAGCGGCGGCTCATCGCGCTCGAATCGCTCCAGTGGTGCGCGGTGAACGCCGTGTACTTCCTGGGGCTCATCGGCGCGGCGACCTACGAGCTCGGCGGGGATGCGTTCCTCGTGGCGGCCATCACGCTCGCGCGCAACCTCTGCAACTCGCTCGCGAACGCCGCGGCGGGACCGGTGATCGACCGCGTGGGGCCGCGCAAGACGGCGCTCGTCACGCTCGCGGCCATGCTCGCCATGAGCGTCTTCATGGGCGTCGTGCCGCCCTCGGTGCCGACGCTCATGTTCGCCGCGGTGATGATGGGCCTCGGAGGCGGCGCCATCAACACCTGCACGCGCACCTACCCCGTGTACCTCACGCGCGGTCGCGCGGGGCTCGCCCGCCTGAACGGCCTCATGGTCTTCTACAGCAACATCGCCTATGCGGCCGGCCCCATCGCCGGCGGCGTGCTCGCGGGGTTCTTCCCCACGCGCGTCGTGTTCCTGTTCATGGCGGCGTGCCTGGTGGCCGCCCTCTACGTCACCTGGGGCTGCCGCGAGGTCATCGAGCCCGAGCGCGCCGCGGACGAGCCCGCGGACGACAAGCTCGGCGTGGTCTCGGGCGTGCTCGAGGGCGCCCGCATCACGATGCGCACGCACGACCTGCGCCTCATCTTCGTGAGCGGCTTTTTGGGCTTCTTCGCGTTCGGCGCCTTCGACTCGCTCGAGTCGCTCTTCTACCGCGACGTGCTCGTGGTGGACGTGGTGTGGATGGGCATCCTCTCCGCGGTGTCCGGTTTCGGCATGGCGATCGGCTCGTACATCTTCACCAAGATCCCGCCGCGTAAGATCGACATCCCGCTTTTGCTCGCGACCCTCATGTTTGTGGGCGTGGGCTCGATGATCTATGTGGGCACGAACGTGCTGGCCATCGCCATCGCCGGGCAGTTCATCAACGGCCTCGCCTGGGGGTTCATGGAGCCCACGCAGGCGATCCTCGTGCAGGAGCGCACGCCCATGACGCACCTGGGGCGCGTGATGGGCTTCGTGCGGCTCGGCCTCAACAGCGCGGGCGTCGTCCCGCTCGCCATCGCGCCCTTCCTGGCGCAGGTCTTCGGCGTGCAGGAGGTACTCTTCGGTGCCTCGTGCATCATCGCGCTCGTCGGCGGGGTGAGCTACGCGTGGCGCCGCGCATCGCACGCGCGGCAGTTGGAACGGGAGTAAGTGGATTGCGTCCGGCGGCGCGGGTGCGCGCCCGGCCGGCTCGGCAGAAAGGGGAGCGTGATCTGGATGCAGGGGCTTCAAGCGGTCATCTTCGACATGGACGGCGTGCTCGTCGATTCGGAGGCGGCGTACCGGCGGGTCCACGAGGCGTTCTTCGCGTCGCAGGGCGTCGCGGTGTCGCCCGAGGAGTTCGACGCGCTCGCGGGGTCGTCGCGCAAGGTGGAGCGGCAGCTCTACGCGCAGTGGTGGGAGCGCTCGCGCGGCGAGCGGCTCGACGGCGAGGAGATCGAGCGACGCGAGGACGCGTTCTGGGACGCGCATCCCATCTGCTATCGCGACATCATGAACCCGGGCGTGCCGGAGACCCTGGACGAGCTGCGGCGCCGGGGGTACCGCCTGGCCGTGGCCTCGTCCTCGCCGCTCTGGCACATCGAGAAGGTGTTCGACGAGTGCGGCATCGCGGGGTTCTTCGAGGCGGTCGAGAGCGGCGACGAGCTCCATCAGAGCAAGCCGAACCCCGAGATCTACCTCCTTACCCTGGCCAAGCTGGGGCTTCCCGCCGAGGTGTGCTGCGCGGTGGAGGATTCCGACCCGGGGCTCACGGCCGCGCGCCGCGCCGGGCTCTTCGCCATCGCCAAGCGCGAGGAGCGCTTCGGCTTCACCCAGCGCGACGCTGACGTGATCGTGGACGGCATCCCCGGCGTCATCGACGCGGTGCTGGGCTACGGGAAGTAAGGTTCGAGCCGCACGTCGCGGCAGGAAGGGAGCGTGCCGTATGGGCATCAACGCGTACATCGACTATATCGACGATCCGAACGACACCTTCGACCAGTACCTCGAGAAGGCGCGCGCCTACGGGTTCCGCTGCATCTTCGCCGACCCCGAGACGTACGACCACGCGTGCGCGGCGCTCGCGGGCACGGGCATCATCGTCGCGGGCGCCATCGACTTCCCGGCGGGCGGCCTCACGCTCGAGGAGGAGCTGCCCGTGTTCGAGCGCTACGCCGCGGCGGGCTTCACCGAGATCGACTACGTCCTGAACCAGCGCGCGGTCGAGGAGCGCGACTTCGCCGAGATCGAGCGCGAGATGATGGGCGTCGCGGAGTTCTGTCGCGCGCACGGCATGCGCGACAAGGTGATCGTCGAGATGCCGAAGCTCGAGAGCGAGCAGGACAAGCGGCGCGTCTGCGAGATCGCGCTGCGCGCCCGCCCCGCGTTCCTCAAGACCTCGTCCGGTCGCCCGTACAAGGCGACGCTCGAGGATGTGCGCCTCATGCACGAGGTGCTCGGCGACGCGGTGCGCGTGAAGGCCGCGGGCGGCATCCGCACCTACGAGCAGGCGCGGGCGTTCATCGACGCGGGCGCCTCGGCGCTCGGCGCGACGGCCGGCATCGCGATCGTGGAAGGGGAGCGCGCCGCGGAGGCCTCAGGGAAGTAGGGCGCCTCGGGGCGGCATCTGAAAGGGGAGAGCATGAAGCCGTTCAATCTCGTGAAGGACATCATCGCCGAGCGCGGGAGCATCGAGGAGGTGTACTGGGTCGCGTGCGGCGGGTCGCTCATCGACCTGCTGCCCGCGCACATGCTGCTTGAGCGCGAGAGCCGGCGCATCGCGTCCAGCGCCTACACGGCGCGGGAGTTCTGCATTACCGCGCCGAAGCGGCTCGGGGAGCACAGCCTCGTGGTCGCGTGCAGCCACAGCGGCAACACGCCGGAGGTGCTCGATGCGTGCGCGCTCGCCCACGAGCGCGGCGCCGCGGTCGTGGCGCTCACCGACGACGCGGACTCGAAGATCGCCCGCGAGCCGCTCATCTGCTGGGTGTACCCCTGGGGCGCGGACGTGCCGGCCGGCGAGGTGCCCTCCGGCATCGCGCCGCTCATCGCCGCGGAGCTACTCGACCAGCAGGAGGGCTATGCGGACCTCGCCGACCTCTACCAGGGCGTCGCCGTCATGGACGACGTGCTGCCCGCCGCCCGCGCGAAGGTGAACGCCGAGCTCGCCGGACGCTTCGCCGCGCTCTGCCGGGAGCACCCGTTCCTCTACATCGTGGGCTCCGGCCCCAACTTCTGCCAGACCTACGGGTTCGCCATCTGCTCGCTCATGGAGATGCAGTGGCAAAACTGCTGCTACATCCATTCGGGCGAGTACTTCCACGGCCCCTTCGAGGTGACAGAGCCCGGCGTGTTCTATTTCCTGCAGATGGGCTCGAGCGAGTTCCGCGCCATGGACGAGCGCGCCCGGGCGTTCCTCGAGGAGCACACGGATACCCTCATAGTGCTCGATGCGCTCGACTACGGCATGGACAAGGTTCCCGCGTCCGCCCGCGCCTACCTCGACCCCGTGCTCTTCTATGCCATGAACGTCGAGCTGCGCGCGGCGCGCGGCAAGGTGTTCGACCATGACCCGGACTACCGCCGCTACATGGGCGTCGTCCCGTATTAAACCTGCCGTTGCGAGGAGAGAGCATGGGGTTTGACGTATCGATCGTGGGGTTCGGCGACAACGTCGTCGACCGCTACGAGCACCTGGGGGTCATGTATCCCGGGGGGAACGCGGCGAACGTCGCGGTCTACGCGCGCTGGCTCGGCGCCGCGCGCGCGGCCTACATGGGCATCTTCGGCACGGACGAGGCGGCGGAGCACGTGATCGAGAGCCTTGAGGACGAGGGCGTCGAGCTCGTGCGCTGCCGGCAGGAGATCGGCGAGAACGGTGCCTCGAGCGTGACGGTCGAGGCCGGGGAGCGGGTGTTCCTCGGCTCGAACCAAGGCGGCGTCCGCGGCCGCTCGCGCTACGTGCTCGATCGCTTCGCCCTCGCCTACATCCGCGGCTTCGACGTCCTCCATACCGGGAGCTACTGCTTCACCGAGCGCGAGCTGCCCTGCGTGCGCGCGGCGGGCGTGCCGGTGAGCTTCGATTTCTCCGAGGACTCCGTCGACTCCTATGTCGAGGAGGTCGCGCCGTTCGTCGACTACGCCTTCTACTCGGCGGAGGACGAGGCGGACGACGCGAAGGTGGCGGAGCGCCTGCGCTGGCTGCATGGCCTGGGGCCGGCCATCGCGGTGGCGACGCGCGGCCGCCGCGGGTCGGTCGCCTTCGACGGCGCGCTTCTTCGAGCAGCCCATCAAACCCGCCCCCGTGGTGCGCGACACCATGGGGGCGGGCGACTCGTTCATCGCGGCGTTCCTTCTGGGCTATCGTTCCCGGATCGGTGCGGGGGCCGCGCATGACGACGCGCTCGCCTCGGCCCTCGACGGGGCGGCCTCCTTCGCGGCCGAGGTGTGCGGCATCGAGGGGGCGTGGGGGCACCCCAAGCGCTTCGCGCCGGATGACGGGAAACGGTGATACCCTTGGTGGCGGACGCCAGGGGACAGCTGAGAAAGGGAGAATCTCTGTGACCATCAAGGCCATCGCCCTCGATATCGACGGCACGCTCACGAACGACGCGAAGGTCATCACGCCGCGCACCAAGGAGGCGCTGCTCGCCGCCGAGCGCGCGGGCATCACGCTCATCCTCGCCTCGGGCAGGCCCGCGCACGGCCTGCGCGCCCTCGCCCACGAGCTCGAGCTCGACCGCTACCACGGCATGCTCGTCGCCTACAACGGCTCGCAGGTGCGCGACGCCACCTCGGGCGAGCTCCTGTTCAATCAGGCCATCCCCGTTAAGGAGGCGCGGGCGGTCCTCGAGCACCTGCAGGGCTTCGACGTCATCCCCATGCTCGTCGACGCCGACCGCCTCTACGTCGAGGACGCCTACCGCTGCACCATCTACCACAAGGGCGCGCCGAAGAACATCATCAAGTACGAGCGCGACGGCTGCGGCCTGCGCATCCACGAGGTGCGCTCGCTCCTCGACTGGTGCAACACGCCGCAGAACAAGATCCTCACGGCGGGGACGGACACGTACCTGGCCGAGCACCACGAGGCCATGGCGGCTCCTATCTTTAAGTCGTTGCATCTGAGAGCCGGATACCGGATGCTTTGGTGCAATGCAGAATCTGGCGGGCAGGGATGCCGGCATGGCAGTTGGGGCGCCCGAGGCGACCTCGCAAGGGAGAGTGG
>NZ_NFIE01000034.1:0-8941 GCF_002161605.1 [Collinsella] massiliensis
CCGGCAAGGCCCGGGAGGGACCCTTCAAAGCATTCGGTATCCGGTTCTCAAGGTGCTGGTTCCGATAGATCCGGGAATGAGAAAAGCTAGCCTTCAGGTCTTGACTTCATATAGCTGGTCTCCCTTCGCCGACAGCCTGAGCTGCATGTTCACCGCCGACTTCTACTTCGAGTACACGGCGCAGGGCATCGACAAGGCGCGCGCCCTCTCGGTGGCGCTGCCCGAGCGCGGCATCGACCCCTCCGAGCTCGTGGCGTTCGGCGACGGTCAGAACGACATCCCCATGCTCGAGCTTGCGGGCACGGGCATCGCCATGGCGAACGCGACCGACGAGGTGAAGCGCGCAGCCGACGCGGTGACCCACTCGAACAACGACGACGGCATCGCCGCCGCCCTCGAGGAGCTGCTGGCCTAGCGGTCGGCACCGCTGGCCGCGGCTTCCTTGCCGTGGCGCCTGCGCTCGCGTATCGTATAGGACAGGTGCGCACAACCCGAGGAGGCCCGATGCCTGGACAGTTCCCGTTTGAAGCCGTGATCTTCGACATGGACGGCGTCATCGTCGACTCTGAATACGCCTATGCCCAGGAGGAGCGCGCCTTTCTCGACGCCCACGGCATCGACGTCCCCGACGAGGAGATCGCGCGCACCGTCGGCTGCTCGCAGGAGACCTTCCGCCAGACGGTCGTGAGCTGGTGGGAGCGCGGAGGCTACGGCACGCTCACCCCCGAGGAGGCCATCGCGCGCTTCAACGCCTGGGGTGAGAGCTACGTGTACGACTACCATGCGCTCATGAACCCCGGCGTGCCCGAGACGCTTGCCGCGCTGCGCGAGCGCGGGGTGCGCCTGGCGCTCGCCTCGTCCTCGCCCATGGACAACATCCGCGAGGTGCTCGACGCCTGCGGGATCGCGGACGCGTTCGAGGTCGTCGTGAGCGGCGAGCAGTTCCATAAGAGCAAACCGAACCCCGAGATCTACCTGCATACCTGCGAGCTGCTGGGGCTCGACCCCGCCGTGTGCTGCTGCGTCGAGGACTCGCCCTACGGCATCGAGGCGGGCAAGCGCGCGGGGCTCATGGTCTTCGCCAAGCGCGAGGAGCGCTTCGGGTTCTCGCAGGATGAGGCGGACGCGATCATCGACGGCGTCCCCGACCTCCTCGCGGTGGAGTAAGCCATGGGACGGCTGGAGCAGCGGACGTCCATCCCGCTCTACGAGCAGGTGATGAACGGCATCCGGGACAAGATCGAGTCGGGTGCGTACCAGCCGGGCAGCCAGATCCCCACGGAGCACGAGCTCGCCGAGGCGTACCGCGTGGGGCGCGTGACGGTGCGCCGCGCCATCGAGGAGCTCGCCGCCGAGGGCTACCTCACGAAGCAGCAGGGGCGCGGCACCTTCGTGAACCCGCCGAAGCTGCTGCGCAAGGTCCAGTTCGGGACGGACGTGCAGAGCTTCAGCGCCGCGTGCCGCGAGGACGGCATGGAGGCGGGCTCGACGCTCGTCGCGCGCCTCACCGCGCCCGCCGGGAGCGAGCTCGCGGCGTTTCTGGGCATCCCCGAGGGGGACGAGGTGCTCGTGATCGAGCGTCTGCGCACGGCGGACGGCGTCCCCGTCCTGCTCGACCGCCACTACCTGCACCGCGAGCGCTTCGCGTTTTTGCTGGGCGAGCAGCTCGACGGGCCGGTCTCCCTCTTCGAGCTGCTGCGCGACCGCGCCGGCATCCGTCCCCGCCAGGCGCCCGGCCGCACCATCGAGATCGCGCGGGCGAACCGGGAGGTCGCCGCGGCGCTCGGCGTTCCCGAGGGCGAGCCGCTGTTCCTCATGAAGTCGCGGTTCTTCGATGCCGAGGGCGCGCCGATCTTTGTGGGTTGGCAGTACATCGTGGGGTCGCGCTTCGTGCTGTGCGCGTGAGCTCTGCGCCCGTCGGTGCCCGCCGCGCCTGTTGTGGCGCGTGGCTTGGGCGCGCGTGGCGCGCGGTTGCCTACGCGAGGCCGAGCAGGCGCGCGCTGCGGGCGGCGATGTCGGCGCCGAGCGCCGCGGGGTCAACGCCCCGGGTCTCCGCAAGCCGCGTCAGGGCCGCCGTGAGCGAGCGCTCGATACCCTCGAGGCTGTAGGGGGCGTGCAGCTCGGGCGGGGCGTCCGTCTCGAGCAGGAGGCGGTCTGCGGGCAGGATGCGGGCGTACTCGCGGCCGCGCTTCGTCGCGAGCATGTGCTCGTTGATGGAGAACAGGCAGCCCAGGTGCACCGCGCGCCAGAGCTCGTCGGTCGATCCGCTGAACCAATGGAAGATGCACGCGACCGTGCGCGCGGCGCCCGTGCGCTCCAAGATGTCGAGGACCCGGCTTGCGGAGCGGATGGCGTGGATGGAGGCGATGCGCCCGGGCAGGGGGTGCGCGCTCGCAGCTTCCATGATGTGCTCGAACGCCCGTGCCTGCGCCTCGATGCTCGCTGCGCCGCGCTTGCCCGCGTCGAGGCCGACCTCGCCCAGGTATGCCGTGTGCGCGGCCCCGGCCGCTGCCTCGCGTGCGTCCTGCGCGCCGCATGTCCCGTCGGCGATCCACCAGGGATGGAGCCCGGTGCCCACGCGCACGTTCGGGCATTCGGAGAAGCGCGCCTGCGCCGCGGCGGCGTCGGCGGGGGTGACGGTCGTGCAGAAGAAGCCGATGCCTGCCTCCTGCGCCGCGCGCGCGATCTCGACGCCGTTCGTCATGAGGTCGAGGTGGCAGTGCATGTCGACGAGGCGCATCATGCGCCGCCGCCCGCGCCCACGAGCCGGCGCATCACGAAGCCGGCGAGCATCTGCCCCATGATGGGCGGGAGGTAGGAGGTCGTGCCGAGGGGCGGCCGCTCGGCTCCCTCCGCGGCTGCGGCGAGCTTTGGGCGCTCGATCGGCGGCTCCGGCGAATAGAGCACGTCGAGGTGGCGTATACCGAGCTTGCGGCAGCCCTTGCGGATGACGCGCGCGAGGGCGTCGCCGTGCGTGTCGTAGATGTCGGCGAAGCGCAGCTGCTCGGGGTAGAGCTTCATCGCGCCGCCCATGCTGCTCACGAGGGGGGTGCCCGACCGTTCGGCAAAAGAGGCGAGTATGAGCTTCGTCATCACGGTGTCGATGGCGTCGACGAGGTAGTCGATGTGGCCGCCCGCCTCGGCGCGCACATCCTCGATGAGCGCGGGGACGTCTCTGGGCAGCAGGAACGTATCGCGTGTGATGACGCGGATGCCCGGGTTGATGCGCTCGACGAGCAAGTGCGCCGCCTCGACCTTGCGCATGCCGACGGTATCCGTCCAGGCGAGTGCCTGGCGGTTGAGGTTGCTCGCAGCGACCTCGTCGCCGTCGACGACGATGATGGTGCCCACCGCGCCGCGCGCGAGCGACTCGATGCAGTTCGAGCCCACGCCACCCGCGCCCACGACCATGACGGTCGCGGCCTGCAGGCGCGTGAGCCCTGCGCTGCCCCAGAGGGCTTCGAGTCGAGATGTCGCCGTTTCGTTCATGTCATCCATTGTAGGCGAGCGGTTTTCCGAGCGCGAGCGCGAAAAAATGGTGGTGGATTTCAGATATGCACGATGCGGGATGCGAATCGAGGGGTACGGAGCCCAAAAGCACCTCTCTAAGGCGGCGGGGCGTCCTCGAATCCTGGGGTTTTCTCTCGGAGGCATGCGCCCGCCCGCGCCCGTCCGCCATTTGGCGCCTCGTCCATCGTGCATATCTGAATTCCATCACCACAAAATCGCTCTAGCGGCGCAAAAACGTGGGCGCGGGGTGCTGGTGTTGGGACTGTGCCCGCCCGCAAGCGCTGTTACGGGTGCGTGGAGCCGTCTGGGCGGGGCGCGCCGGCTGCGAGCGCTGATGGTTTCGGAATGGAGAGCGGCCGGAACCATTCCCGCGGCGTCGCAGGTCTGAGACGATACCGGGCGACACAATCGCATCGATACGCAACGCAGAGCAGGGAGTTCTTCATGGCGGAGTTCATCTATCAAATGTACCAGGCGCGCAAGGCGCATGGCGACAAGGTCATCCTCGACGACGTGACGCTCAGCTTCTACCCGGGCGCGAAGATCGGCGTCGTGGGTCCCAACGGCATGGGCAAGTCGACGCTCCTCAAGATCATGGCGGGCGTCGAGGAAGTTTCGAACGGCGAGGCGCGCCTCACGCCGGGCTACACCGTGGGGCTGCTGCCGCAGGAGCCGCCGCTCGAGGAAGACAAGACCGTGATCGAGAACGTGCGCCTGGCGTTCGGCGACCTTATGGCGAAGGTCGAGCGCTTCAACAAGATCGGCGAGGAGATGGCCGAGCCCGACGCGGACTTCGACGCCCTCATGGCCGAGATGGGCAAGCTCCAGGACGAGATTGACGCGGCCGACGGCTGGGACATCGACTCCAAGCTCGGCCAGGCCATGGACGCCCTGCAGCTGCCCGATTCCGACACGCCCGTCTCCGTGCTCTCGGGCGGCGAGCGCCGTCGCGTTGCCCTCTGCAAGCTCCTGCTCGAGGCACCCGACCTGCTGCTGCTCGACGAGCCCACGAACCACCTCGACGCCGAGTCGGTCCTGTGGCTCGAGCACTTCCTGAAGAACTACCCCGGCGCCGTGCTCGCCGTCACGCACGACCGCTACTTCCTGGACAACGTGGCCGAGTGGATCTGCGAGGTCGACCGCGGGCACCTCTACCCCTACAAGGGCAACTACTCCACGTACCTCGAGACCAAGGCCGCGCGCATCGCCGCGCAGGGTCAGCGCGACGCCAAGCTCGCGAAGCGCATGGCCTCCGAGCTCGAGTGGGTGCGCTCGAGCCCCAAGGCGCGCCAGGCGAAGAACAAGGCCCGTCTCGCCCGTTACGAGGAGATGGAGGCCGAGGCGCGCGCGAGCCAGAAGCTCGACTGGACGGATATCCGCATCCCCGTGGGGCCGCGCCTGGGCGCGAAGGTGCTCGAGGCAACGCACCTGCACAAGGAGTTCGACGGCCGCGTGCTCATCGACGACCTCTCGTTCAGCCTGCCTCGCGCGGGCATCGTGGGCGTCATCGGCCCGAACGGCGTGGGCAAGACGACCCTCTTCAAGATGATTATCGGCCAGGAGGAGCCCACGAGCGGCTCCATCGAGCTGGGTGAGACGGTCAAGATCTCTTACGTCGACCAGAACCGCGCGGGCATCGATCCCGACAAGACGCTCTGGGAGGTCGTCTCGGGCGGCACGGACAAGATGCTCGTCGGCGAGACCGAGGTGCCGAGCCGCGCCTACGTGGCGAGCTTCGGCTTCAAGGGGCAGGACCAGCAGAAGCGAGCGGGCGTGCTCTCCGGCGGCGAGCGCAACCGCCTCAACCTCGCGCTCACGCTCAAGCAGGGCGGCAACCTGCTGCTGCTCGACGAGCCCACGAACGACCTCGACGTCGAGACGCTGTCCTCGCTCGAGGCGGCGCTGCTCGAGTTCCCCGGCTGCAGCGTGGTCATCAGCCACGACCGCATGTTCCTCGACCGTGTGGCCACGCACATCCTCGCGTGGGAGGGCACGGACGAGAACCCGGGCGCGTGGTACTGGTTCGAGGGCAACTTCGCCGCGTACCAGGAGAACCGCATCGCCCGCCTGGGCGACGACGGCGCACGTCCGCACCGCGTCCACCGCAAGCTCACGCGCGACTAGGCGGACGGCTTTCGTACGATAGATCGCTTTCGATGCCTTCGGGGCGGGTTTCCACGAGTCGGATAACTCGGCGAGACCCGCCCCGAATGGCTTTGTGCGCCATCTCTGGAGTACAATCTCCCTCGATGGCGTCTGGTGAGAAGGGTGGGGTCGAGTGGCGGCATCAGTTCCAGCGACGCCTCCGCGCGACCGCGCCGAGGAGGGGATTCTCTACTATATCCAGCGCTATCGCCTGATGGGCGTCGACCGTCTGCCTGCAGAGCGCGTCCTTGCCGAGAAACTCGGCGTTTCGCGTACGGCGCTTCGCGCTGCGATCGGCCGCCTCGAGGCGGCTCACATGCTTGAATGTCGCCATGGCGCGGGAACGTTTATCTGCCCGGTCAAGCCGGTCAACATCTTCGAGGAGACGTATAGCTTCTCCGACTCGGTGCGCGCGGTGGGGCGGACCCCCGGCTCACGTGTGATTTCCGCCCGGTGGAAGAAGGCCGACGCTGGTCTCGCTGAGCGTACCGGTCTCGCTGAAGGCGCTCCCGTGTTCGAACTCTGCCGCGTGCGCCTTGCCGACGGATCTCCCGTATCGATCGAGACCTCTTCAATCAACGGCGTGCTCTGCCCGGATATCGATCGCCATGACTTCAGCAGCGAAGAGCTCTATGCGGTTCTTGATCGGTCGTATGGTATCACCGTCGAGCATGGAGCGGAGCGCATCTCCATCTCGCGCGCGAACGCTGATGAGTCGAATCGCCTAGGGATACCGAAGGGCGCCCCGGTCTTTTTTGAATCGGCTCTTGAATATGATGCCCAGCATACGCTCGTCGAATACGTGAAGACGGTCATCAATCCAGCGCTCTATAGGTTTGCAAGCGTGGGCGGAAAGCGGGAAGTTGTATCGGAAGGGGCGCGCGCATGGCTGAACGCGTGAATGCCCGCATCGCCGGTACCGGCCTGAGCTCGTTGAGTCCCGTGATTTTGGATACGCTTGTAGAGCGCATCGAGCGCGGGGAATATCCCGAGGGTTCGAGCTTGCCCTCCGAGCACGATTTGGCGCGAGAATTCGGAACAACGCGCTTCGTGGTGCGCGCCGCCCTCGACGATCTGGCTGAGATGGGGCGAATTCGCCGCGTCCGCGGTAAGGGAACCTATGTCACCAGCCGGCGCTTCGGCGAGGTAGGTGAGGTGGGCGGGTTTCGCGAGTCCGCGCGAACGTCGAACCGCATGGCCTCTGTACGCGTGCTTTCGCGCTCGCGTCGACGCGCGGGTCCGTATCTCGCCCAGCTTTTCGAGATCGACGAGGATGACGTGCTCTATTCGATTCGCCGCCTGAACAGCGTGGATGATGAACCGCTTTCCATCGAGCGAGCCTTCGTCCCTCTCGCGCTGTTCGAGGGCATCGAGGACATCGACGTCTCTGTGTTCAGTCTCTACGAGACGTACAAGCTGTACGGCCGCGCGGTCGTTGCGACGGAGGAGCGGCTCGACATCGATACGCTTTCGGCTCATGATGCAGCGTTGCTGCAGGTGTCGCCCGGCGATCTAGCGCTCTCCCTTGCGTGCCTGAGCTTCGACGCGACGGGAACGGTGATCGAATACTCCAGTTCGCTGTGCCGAGCGGATCGGGGGAGTTACAGCTACGAGTATTGAGCGCGGATAGTTGCCGACGGCATCGCGTGGATGCAGCGCTGTGCGCCGCGGCTCAGGTGCCAATCCCTACTAAACGCCAAGTTATGAGTAATTAATACCAATTACCGAGGAATCGCTACCGCTCGTCGCATGGCCTTTGCGATTCTCAAAGTGGTATTAAATACTCTTGAGTAGTAATTGGTATTAAATAATCTGAAGATGTCGCTTGCTGCGATGCTGCGAGCATGGTCACGGGGTGGTGATAGCTCATGGAGATGGCGGATTACATTGAACGTTCTGTGACGCGACTCGCTGAAGTCTCCGAAAAGGAACGGGAACTCGTTGAGCCGTTGGTCGAACGGTTTGTCGCAAGCGATTGCGCTGCGCTGCGCATCATCGCATCCGGTTCATCCAAGAATGCCGCCGACATCGCTCGACCGTTGTTGCAGCGCGTGTTGGACTGCGAGGTGCAGGTGGTGACGCCCGAGGCGTTCATCGAGTTCGAACACGCCCAGCCCAAGCGCGCCTTCAATGTTGCTGTTTCTCAAAGCGGCTATTCGACCAACACGATTGCCGCGCTTGATTTCATGGCCGCCCGCGATGTTCCGTGCGCTGTGCTCACGGCCAACACCGCGGCGCCCATTTCTGAACATGCGTCATGCGTGTTCGATTACGGGGTGGGAGTCGAGTCGGTCGATTTCGTAACCATGGGCGTTCACACGCTCATCAGCTATCTGATGCACTTCGGAATCATGGCGGGGGAGCGTACGGGAACCCTCGATACATCAGAGGCTGAACGGCTCCGTGGCCGCCTTCAAGACGCGGGGAGCGCGTGCTCGTCGGGGATCGATGCCGCACGGAGCCTCTTTCAGAAGCGTCGGCTCGCGCTTTCCGCGCAGGCGCCGGCCATGTTCGTGGGCAACGGCGCCCTGCGTGGCGTCGCGCAGGAGGCGGCGCTCAAATTCAGCGAAACGACGAAGGTGCCGGCCATGTGGTTCGAGGGCGAGGAATTCATCCATGGACCCGAGATGCAGATCATCCCAGGATACCTGGTGGTCATCTTCGATGACCCGATGGGCTCCAAGCGCCTGGCGGATATCGCGCGCGGCATCGCTTCGGTTACGGAGACATGCTATTTCGTCACCTCGCATCCGAGCGGTGCGGAAAACGCAGCCTCGTTCCATGAAGCGGCGGTCAAGGCGGCATCTGCAGAGACCTACCCGTTCGCTGCCCTCTCCTTTGTCCAATACCTCGCCGCGCAGATCGCGAGCGCCCTTAACAGCTGGGACGTGCATCCCTTCCTCGACGAGGTAGACGACGTATTCGCGTCAAAGGCGCCTGGTTACGACGCCTCTGTTCATGAGCTTGAGCGTCTTGCGGACGCCCTATACGGAGACTCGGCGGAAGCCTAACCGCCGCTCATATGTGTCGGGATTCCTTTAGGCAGGAGAAGGGAGCTAGGGAATGAAACAGACGGAGAAGGTCGAGATCATGAACTTCGACCAGGAGGGCTACCTCGAGGACGGCCGCGCGCTCGTCGAGACCGGCAAGCAGATGGCCGCCATGGCCGACCGCATCGCCGACGAGGGCTACGACGCCATCTTCCTCATGGGCGTCGGCGGCACCTGGGACGAGCTCATGCAGCTCGAGTACCTCATGAACAAGTTCGGCGACCGCGACCTCGAGG
>NZ_NFIE01000035.1:0-5167 GCF_002161605.1 [Collinsella] massiliensis
ACTGGAACCACGTGAGGCGGCAGGTCAAGCTGAAGGGCCTGACCCCGGCGGAGTTCCGGGAGCTGGCCCTCCGCGAGGCCGCTTAGCGGTTATGATTTAACGCGTCCAAGTTTTGGGGTGCAGTTCATTGACTCACTGAGTCATTTGAACCCGTCCCCATTGACTCATTGCGCGCTGTTCGCTTCTCGGGCGAGCTCGCGTTGAATGAGGTTCCTGCCAAGGCCGGTCGCCCGCTCCATCTTTCGGATGGAAAGCCCCGCCTGCTTGAGCGCCTGGAGGCATGCGAGCCGCTTCTTTGCCGGCAGGGTTTTGACGAGGTACGGCGCCATGCCGCGCAGCAAGCGTTTCGCCACCTGCATGAGCTCCCCGTCGTCGAGTTTCGCGGGAATCGCGAACGTATAGGTATCGCGCCCGCCCTCCTCGCTGAACGCGGCGAATCGCTCCCGGCCTCCGATGAGCTCGAGCACGGGCTTGGGGTCGACGATGCTCGGCGTGCCGACGTACTCGCCGTAGCTGCTCCAAGGATAGGCATCTCGCGCGTAGCCCCTGTCCCGCGGATTGTCGTGGATGTAGCGGACGGCCTGCAACAGGTAGGCGTCCGTCTCGATTGCCTTGCTCTTGAAGCGCCCCTGAAAGACCGACCCCACGTGTCCGGTGGTCTCGTTGAAATAGCGCGCGTAGCGTGTCTCGAGCGCATGCATCATGGCGGTCAGCTCGGCATCGCGATCCGAGACCAGCAGGTGCGCGTGGTTGTCCATGAGGCACCACGCGATGAGCTCGATGCCGTTGTCGCCCAGGCATGTGCGAAGCATGTGCAGGAACGCGCGCCGGTCGGTGTCATTCGAAAAGATGACCTGTCGCCCGTTGCCACGCACCATGACGTGATAGAAGCCGCTTTGGGATCGCTGTCTCGGTTGCCGTGCCATACCCGCTCCTTCCTGTCCGCCGCTTCGGAGCCGCGATGTCGGGGCCCCAAATTTGTGGTGGGGGAGTTCTGTAGTAGCACAGCGGGAGCGCCGCCGGGCGTAGAAATGCCTGGTTTCCGTAGGCGGTTTGCGCGCTGCGGCGAGCGGAAAGGGGACTGCGCACGGAGGAAATCGGGGTTGTGGGGGAGCTGTGATGGGTGCCAGAACGTGGACAGATGCCTGTTGGCACAACGCACCCCGCCATCGGTTGACCGTCGATGGCGGGGCGCGTCTTCGCTATGCCTGAGTCAAATGAACCTGTCCCTATTGACTCGGTGAGTCAATTGAACCCGTCCCCAATGACTCGGTGAGTCAAATGAACCCGTCCCCAATGACTCATTCGGCGCGGAGGGCGTCGACTACGCTTGCGGCATTGGTGCGGCGCAGGGCGTAGGCCACGCTCGCGAGGATCACCGCGGCGACCACGACCACCGCGATGCCCACCTGCAGCCACGGCAGGCTGAACTCGTAGGTGGTGTACGAGAGCATCATGGACTGGTAGAGCCCGAAGGAGGCGAGCGCAGCGACGACGAAGCCGATGATAAAGCCGCGCAGCGCGTAGCTCGCGCACTCGTAGGCGATCATGCGGCGGAACGCCCGGTTGCCCATGCCGATGGACTTGAGCATCGCGAACTCCCGGCGGCGCAGGATGAGCGCGTTCGCGAGCGTGTTGAACACGTTCGCCACGGCGATGAGGCCGGTGATGGCGGCGAAGCAGTAGATGAACGTGTTCACCGTGGTGGCCATGAGGCGCGCTTGGAGCTTGCCCTGGGCGACGTTCGTGTAGGTGATGTCGAGCTCGGGGTAGTCGGCGGCGATGTCCTCGATGGCCTCCTGCGCCTCGCTGGCGCGCGCCGCGTCACCGCCCGTGTCGAAGGACATGCTCGCGCGCACGTACCCGGCGCCCTCGGCGAGGTCGATCGCGGAGGCGGGCAGGATGAGCTGGAGCGTTCCCGTGGCGGTGGTGCATCCGGGACGCGTCTTCGCGAGCGCGCCCACCGTGATGTCCTGCTCGCGCGCGACCGCCTCGGCATAGGGCAGGTAGTGCGGCTCGCCCTCGTCGTCGTAGTACAGCGCGCGCAGGCCGCCTGCCGGGTCGTCCTCGATGCCGGAGATGAAGCGGCCGTCGAGGTCGGCGAATTCGAGCGAGCGGATCGTGCCCGTGCTCTGGAACGGCTGGTAGTTGCTGTACTTCTCGCCGTCATGGACGTCGTAGTCGTTCACCGCGATGGCCTGAGGCTGCGCGGGGTAGCAGAAGGCATCGCGCGAGAGGCCGAGCGCATCGACGTACGCCTCCCAGCTCGCCTCGTCGACGAAATCGAGGTAGGCGCTGCCGTACCACGAGCCGTCCGCGAGGAGCGGGCCTCCGCTCTCGAGGTTCTCGACATCGCTATCGAGCATGCCCGCGGGCATGAGCGCCTCGGCGACGTAGGAGGTCGTATAGCCGTTCGGCGCGGCGTCCTCGATGTCCTGCACGTCGGCGTAGAAGCGCTCGAGCGCGTCCTGCATGCCCGGGCCGTCGACCTTGCCGTCTGCGAGCGCGAGCGACTGGTCCGCACCGGCGCCCGTGGCGTCGATATAGAGGATGAGGTCCTGTCCCTCCATGGTATCCACCGTGGTGCCGCTCGCGTAGCTCATGACATCGGCGATGGAACCCGATGTGATGAGGAGCGCGACCGAGACGGCGAGCGCGGCCACCGTGACGCGCCCCTTGGACGACGCGCGCGTGAGGTTCCGGTGGGCGATGAAGCCGGGGACGCCGAAGAGGCGGCCGGCGAGGCCGAGCGGGCGGGCACCCGTGCCGGCCGTGCCGTTCGCGTCGCCCCGTGCCGCGCGACGCAGTGCCCGGCGCGCCCGACGGGTGAGGTGCACGTCCTGCGTCTGGCGGATGGCGTCCACGGCCGAGACGCGGCTCGCGCGGATCGCGGGCACCCAGGCGCTCACGAGAAGCGTGACGAGGCTGAGCAGCACGGCGATGCCGAGCGCCACGGGGCTCACGACCACGCTCGCGGCCGCGCCGCCGGAGAGTGCGGCGATGCCGTCGCCGAGCAGGCCGAACACCACGAAGCAGCCGGCAAGGCCGAGGAGGAGCCCGGCGGGGATGCCGATGCCGCCGATGATGAGCGCCTCGACGAGCACGGTGCGGCGGAGCTGCCGGCGACTCGCGCCCAGGCTCGAGAGCAGGCCGAACTGGCGCGTGCGCTCGGCCACCGAGATGGCGAACGAGTTGTAGACGAGCGACACGCCCGCCACCACCACGACGGCGGCGAGGATGCCCGCGATCTGGTAGAGCGTGTTCCAGATGGCGGTGTCCGGCGTGGCGCCCATCCAGCGGATGAGGGAGGAGTGGACGGCCGAGGCGCCGTCGACGGTGCGCCCGTGGACATCGACGATCTCGTCGGCGAGCTGCTCCGCGTCCGCCGGGTTCGCGGTGCGGAAGAGCGCGCCCACCCACGTGGCATCGGACGCGTCGGAAATCGCGCGCTCGGCGGCGCTGCCATCGTCGTAGATGTAGGCGATGTTGCCTTGGAGCGAATAGGTGGTGGAATACCCGTAGGCGCGGTAGAACCCCACGACGGTGCCCTCGATGCTCCCGAGATCCGCATCGTATGCCTCGGTCTGGGTCGCCTCATCGATGTAATCGCCGCGTATCGCCGTTACCGTGGCGCTCGCGCCGTCCGACAGGTTCGTGACGGTGCGCGTGCCCAGGTCGAGGGTGACGTTGCTGCCCACCTCGATGGCGCCGCCGCTCGCGGTCGAGAGGCCGCAGGGCGCGAGCTCGACGTTCTGCAGGTAATGGGGGAGGAGGATCTCGCCCGGCGCCTCCGGGGCGCGGCCGGAGACGATCTCGGGCGTGGAGATGAGCGGTTCGTCCTCGCCGCGCACATCGGGCCAGGTCTTCACGTAGAGGTACTTCCCGAAGAGGTCGGAGTTGTCCTCGCCGAGGGAGACCGTTCCCAGGTCCGTGATAGTGAGCAGGTCGGTGACCTCCGGATCGGTTTCCAGGCGCTCGAGGTCATCTGCCGTGATGCCTGCGGCCTCGGCATACCACCAGCCCTCGTCGGCCGCCGTGCGCTCGATGAGCATGTTCGAGAGCGATACCACGCTCGTGAGCACGGCGGTTATGAGCGCACACGAGAGAGCGACGCCGATGATGGAGACGACGGTGCGCGTACGGTTCTTCGCGAGCGACCGCAGCGTGAAGCGGGTGAAGATGCCCATCCTAGCGCACCTCCTCCGACGCCGCGCGCGCCGCGCCGCCCAGGTGCGCCGAGGGCGCGGGACGGCGGCGCTCATCGCGCACGAGGCGGCCGTCCTCGATGGCGATGACGCGGTCGGCCATGAGCGCGATGTCCTCGTCGTGGGTGATGACGATGAGCGTCTGCTTGAGCTGGCGGTTCGAGTCGCGCAGCAGGGTCATGATCTCGGCCGAGTTCTTGGAATCGAGGTTGCCGGTAGGCTCGTCGGCGAGCACCACGGCCGGTGCGTTCATGAGGGCGCGGCCGATGGCGACGCGCTGCTGCTGCCCGCCGGAGAGCTGGTTGGGCAGGTTGTGCTCGCGGCCGGTGAGGCCGAGCGCGCGGAGCAGCATCTGGAGCCGCTGCTCGTTCACCGGGCGTCCGTCCATGCGCACGGGCAGCGTCATGTTCTCCACCACGTCGAGCACGGGGATGAGGTTGTAGAACTGGTAGACGAGGCCCACCTCGCGGCGGCGGAAGACGGCGAGCTGCTCGTCGTTGCGTGCGAAGATGTCCTGGCCCTGCAGGCGCACGGTGCCCGAGGTGGGGCGGTCGACGCCGCCCATGAGGTGCAGAAGGGTCGACTTGCCCGAGCCCGAGCTGCCGATGATGGCGATGAACTCGCCCGCCTCGACGGCGAACGAGACGTCGTCGAGGGCGCGCACGGCCGTCGGGCCCGTGCCGTAGACTTTGGTGAGGTGCTCCACGGAGAGGATGTTCATGGCTGCTCCCAGCGTTTGCGCGGATACGTCACCAACCATACTGCATGCGCGCCCTTGCGCCCAGATGACCACCGCGTGACAGTTTCGTCACGTGAGTCAATGGGGACGGGTTCAAATTGAACTGCACCCCAAAACTTGGACGCGTTAAATCATAACCGCTAAGCGGCCTCGCGGAGGGCCAGCTCCCGGAACTCCGCCGGGGTCAGGCCCTTCAGCTTGACCTGCCGCCTCACGTGGTTCC
>NZ_NFIE01000036.1:0-3265 GCF_002161605.1 [Collinsella] massiliensis
TCATCTCGCTAATCGAGCTCGGGAGGGGCGGGAGCCCGTCGATGCGCGAGCGGTACCGCGCCTGGGTCGAGGACGGGTTTCCAATTCCCGCGGATCAGGGTTGACAAACAATAGGAGCGTCGCTTTCGTTGGCGCGCAACCCCGTGCTACTTTCGGGGGTGCCTATAAAACGCTCGTTTCGCTTCGTTTGTGTTCGGAAGCGCCGCGATGGCGATCGCAGCGGAGCCCAACTGCATTGAACTGTTTCTTTCTGATACACATGCCTGGCTTCAATTATCAATAAAATATCGCTGATTTTTTCTTTTAATAAGTATTCAAGTTTCTTATCGAAAAGATAAGTACTTGTTTTTCTAATACCTGATAGCATTCAAAGCGCCGCAAAAAAACTCGCTCTTTTTCCTGGAGGATGCTATGTCGTATCCGACGCTAGAGAAGCTCTTCTACGCAGACTCCTCTTCAGACCGCTTCTCAACTCACGAGCAGCGTTACCAAACCCGCCTGCAGAACGAATCGACGTTCCGCACGGGTATTCAACTCGAACACGGTGAACTATTCCTCGCCGTTCCCCGAGAGCTTTCGCACGCAACCGAGCGGACGCTTCGCCGCGAGCGCAGGGTATCGGCGCTGTGGCGCGCCCTTCCCCCCATCGCGCTCGGCGCTTACATTCGCGCGCTCATCCTCGACGAGGTCGTATACAGCAACGAGATGGAGGGCGTCCACAGCACGCGACGAGAAATCGAGATTGCCCTCGATCGCGCCCAAACTGGCGCGCACACACAGAAAGCAGGGCGGAAAACCGCGCATACGCCGTTCGTCGAGATGGCCCGTCTCTATCTAAACCTTACCGATGATGCCGCCTCACCGAGTACGCTTGAGGACATTCGCGCCATCTACGACTCCGTCGTTGCAGATGCCATCGATCCTGCCGACCTGCCGGGCGCGACCCTATTCCGTACCGGGTCTGTCGTGATTGAGGACGAGCGCGGCCGAACCATACATCGCGGTGTGACGCCCGAATCGGAAATCGAGCGAATGATGACCCAGTGGCTTAAGCTCGCGCGCGACGAGGAGATGCCCGAGTTGTATAGCGCCCTGCTTTGTCACTTCCTCTTCGGATACATACATCCCTTCTACGACGGCAATGGAAGGACCGGCAGGTACCTGCTCGCATTGCATCTCAGCAGCCCGCTGTCACAACCCACCGTGCTCTCGCTTTCGCGCGTCATAGCCGAGAACAAAGCCGCATATTACAAGGCGTTCGACGTAACCGAGCGCAGGCTCAACCATGCCGAAGGAACGCATTTCGTCCTAGCCTTGCTCGACCTCGTTGAGTCCGCGCAGGAGCAGCTCATCGCAGATTTGGAGGAAAAGCGCAGCGCACTCGACACCCTCAACGAGCGGCTCAACATACTCGAGGGCAAACTTTCATCTCGCGAATGCAGTACCTTGTACTACGCGGCGCAGATGCAGCTCTACAGTGCGTTCCAAGAGACCAAGCTCGCCGATCTTACCAGCTACCTGGGCGTATCGACACCTACGGCGAGGAAAGCCCTCACCTCCTTGAGCGATGCTCACGGCCTTATGGGGCGGGTGTCACAGCGACCGCCGATTTACAAGCTTACGCAGAAGGGCCTCGAAGAGCTGGGTCTTGCGGGAGCGTAGGCGCGAAACGCAGCGCAAACTGCAAAGCTCTGGCTCACCGTGGCTGCGTTTGACGGGCAACTGGATACTTGCAGAACAAAGTGAACGAAATGAACGGTTTATAGGGGGTAGGTCAAGTAGCCGACGAAGTGGCGGCGCTGTTACCTGCGCTTTTGTTGGCAGGTGACCCCGTGCTACTTCCGGGGGTGCCTATAAAACGCTCGTTTCGCTCACTTTGTTCCTACACCGTGAGGAACACCATCACGATGATCGCGACGAAGCCGGCGATGTCGGTGCCGGTGAAGACCGTGCCCAGCACGAGCGCGCTCGTCACAGCAGCGGAGACCGGCTCGATGGTACCGATGAGGCTCGCGCGCATGGAGCCGATGTCCTTCACGCCCTGCATGTACAGCGAGTACGCCAAACACGAACCCACGGCCGCGAGCACGATGAACGCGCCCCATCCCAGGCCGTCGAGCGCGGGCATGTGCGCCCACGGCTGGATGAACGCGCTCGTCACGATGCCCGAGAGCAGCATGCCCATGCCGGTGACCACCGACGCGCCGTACTCGCGCAGCAGGCGCGCGGGGATGATGGACATGCACGCGGCTCCCACCGCGGAGAGCAGGCCCACGACGAGCCCCTCGAAGGGAATTGCCAGGTTAGAGGGGTTGCCACCCGTCGCGAGCAGATAGGTTCCCACGAGCGCGAGCACCACGCCCATAAGCTCGCGGCGGCGCGGGGCGCGATGCGTCGTCAGGCACGCGTACACCATGATGATGATGAGCTGCAGGCACTGCAGGACGGTCGCCGTGCCCGCGTTGGTGAGGCGGATCGTCATGAGGTAGCCGAGCTGGTTGAGCAGCACGCCCGACGCCGCGAACATCGCGAGCACAAGCATATCGTGGGGGTTGCGCAGCAGCGCGAACAGCTGCTTGCGCTGGGTGAGCAGGATCACCACGAGGAAGATGCCGCCCGACACGAGCTGGCGCATGCACGCGAGCCACAGCGTGTCGACCGCGTAGTTCTCGAAGAGGAAGTCCGCGCACGTGCCCGAGAAGCCCCAGAAGAGCCCGCCGAAGAGCGTTGCGAGCACGCCCGACACGGCCCGGCGCTCGCCCGCGGCGTTCGCGCGCTCGCGCTTGCGGCGGCGCCTCAGACGCGACATGGCGTCGGCCCCGTACCCCGTCTCCACGAGTTCGCGGTCGAGAATGTGATCTGCCTCAAGCGCCACGGCGCGCCCCCTTCCACATGCCTCCGACACCTGCACGCGTGTCGGCCTGTTCTCACGGTACCGTATGAAGCAGCAGGTAGAAAGGCTGATTTTGAAAGATTGGCGCGCGTTTCGCCCTGCGCTTTATCCCGCCGGAGCACGCCCTTGGGAAACGGACGCGCGCGGCGCTCGCCGCTGCGGCGGGCGGGCGTCGGCTCACAATCTCACCACACTTTCGCGGCGGGCGCGGTGCGGCGGGCGGGTTCCGGCAGCGGCGGCGCGGTGCGGCGGGCGGGTTCCGGCGGCGGAGTCCCCGGTGCGCTTCAGCCGCGATCCGGCGCTCCCCCAGCGCGCCCCTGAAGCTCCCCGGCCACGCCCCCGGCGCACCCCTGAAGCATCACAGTCGCACCC
>NZ_NFIE01000037.1:0-3106 GCF_002161605.1 [Collinsella] massiliensis
GGCGCCGGCGCCGGCCGGGATGCGGAAAGAGCTCGGGCGATTAGTACGGCTCGGCTGAGCGCGTCGCCGCGCTTGCACCTGCCGCCTATCGAACCGGTGTTCTACCGGTGCCCTTACCGGAAGGAGACCCCATCTCTGGAACGGCTTCCCGCTTAGATGCCTTCAGCGGTTATCCGCGCCGCACGCGGCTACCCGGCCGTGCCGTTGGTCGACAACCGGTTCACCGGAGGTGCGTCCACCCCGGTCCTCTCGTACTAGGGGCAGCCTCCATCAAGTCTCCTGCGCCCGCGGAGGATAGGGACCGAACTGTCTCACGACGTTCTGAACCCAGCTCGCGTACCGCTTTAAACGGCGAACAGCCGTACCCTTGGGACCTGCTCCGGCCCCAGGATGCGATGAGCCGACATCGAGGTGCCAAACCTTGCCGTCGATGTGGACTCTTGGGCAAGATCAGCCTGTTATCCCCGGAGTACCTTTTATCCGTTGAGCGACGGCCCTCCCACGTGGGGCCGCCGGATCACTAGAGCCTGCTTTCGCACCTGCTCGACTTGTGGGTCTCGCAGTCAAGCTGGCTTGCGCTCTTGCACTCTTCGAGGGCGGTTGCCGACCGCCCCGAGCCAACCTTCGCGCGCCTCCGTTACCCTTTAGGAGGCGACCGCCCCAGTCAAACTGCCCGCCTCGCACGGTCCCCCCGCCGGATCGCGGCCGGGGGTTAGGACGCCGCACGGGAGGGGGCGGTATTCCAAGGCCGGCTCCACGGGGGCTGGCGCCCCCGCTTCAAAGCCTCCCGCCTATCCTCTACGCTCCCGAGCAGCGGCCAATGCAAAGCTGCAGTGAAGGTTCACGGGGTCTTTCCGTCCTTCCGCGGGTAGGTCGCATCTTCACGACCAGTGCAATTTCACCGGGTCCGTGGTCGAGACAGCGCCCAAGTCGTTGCGCCTTTCGTGCAGGTCGGAACTTACCCGACAAGGAATTTCGCTACCTTAGGACCGTTATAGTTACGGCCGCCGTTTACCGGGGCTTGGCTTCGGAGCTTCGCCTTGCGGCTGACCCCTCCGCGTGACCTTCCGGCACCGGGCAGGCGTCAGACCCTATACGTCGCCTTGCGGCTTCTGCAGAGTCCTGTGTTTTTGGTAAACAGTCGCTTGGGCCTCTTCACTGCGGCCGCCCTCCGCTCCCCGCGCGAGGCGGTTCACGTACGCGGCGGCACCCCTTCTCCCTAGGTTACGGGGCCATTGTGCCGAGTTCCTTGACCACGGTTGACCCGATCGCCTCGGTATGTTCTACCCACCCACCTGTGTCGGTTTGCGGTACGGGCGCGCGCGCGCCTGCCTAGCGGTTTTTCTAGGAACCTCGGGCTCACTCGCTTCGCTCAGTCGCTTCGTCCGGGGCCTAACCCTTCGCGAGGCGGGTGCTTCACTCCGCCTCGGGCCTCACCCCATCACCGGGACGTCCAGAACCCGGCCGAGCCACCCCCATCCGTCGCCGCGTCGGTCATAGCGGTTCGCGCGCGGTGCAGGAATGTCCACCTGCTGCGCTTCGGCTACGCCTGCCGGCCTCGCCTTAGCCCCCGACTGACCCTGGGGGGATTAGCCTCGCCCAGGAAACCTCGGGTTCACGGCGGACTGGTTACTCTCCAGTCTCTCGCTACTCATGCCAGCATCCTCGCTCCCGCGCGGTCCACCGTCGGTCGCCCTCCGGCTTCGCCCCGCGCGGGACGCTCCCCTACCGTACCCCCGAAGGGGTACCCGCCGCTTCGGCTCCGCGCTTAGCCCCGTGTATTGTCGGCGCATGTCCACTCGGCCAGTGAGCTGTTACGCACTCTTTGAAGGGGTGGCTGCTTCTAAGCCAACCTCCTGGCTGTCTGGGCGGACGCACATCCTTTGCCACTCGGCGCGGAATTTGGGGCCTTAGCGGGCGGTCCGGGCTGTTTCCCTCTCGAGCACACAGCTTAGCCCACATGCTCTGACTGCCGGGGTCTGGTCCGGCGGGATTCGGAGTTCGGTCGGGATCGGTAGGCGGCGAAGCCCCCTCACCCGTCCGGTGCTCTACCCCCGCGGGAGAACCCCCGACGCTAGCCCTAAAGCTATTTCGGGGAGAACGAGATATCTCCGGGTTTGATTGGCCTTTCACCCCTATCCCCAGGTCATCCGGGCCCTTTTCAACGGACTGCGGTTCGGCCCTCCACGGGGTCTTACCCCCGCTTCAGCCTGCCCAGGGATAGCTCACCCGGCTTCGCGTCCAGCGCGCGCGACTCAAAACGCCCTGTTCGGACTCGCCTTCGCTGCGGCTCGCTTCCAAGCTTAACCTCGCCGCGCGCGTCTGACTCGCTGGCTCATTCTACAAAAGGCACGCCGTCACACCTAGGAGGTGCTCCGACTGCTCGTGGGCGCACGGTTTCAGGTGCTGTTTCACTCCCCTCCCGGGGTGCTTTTCACCTTTCCCTCACGGTACTCGTTCGCTATCGGTCGCAGGGTAGTGTTCAGGCTTGGATGGTGGTCCACCCGGCTTCGGCCCGGGTTTCACGTGCCCGGGCCTACTCAGGGACGCCTCCGCGCGCTCGGCGAGGGTACGCGTACGGGGCTCTAACCCGCTGCGGCCGGCCTTCCCATGCCGTTCCGCTACCCTGCCTCGCGCGCGCCCGGGGCGGCAGCCCCGGGTCGCGGCGCCCTACAACCCCGGCGGCGCGAACGCTGCCGCGCGCATGCGCTCGCCGGTTTGGCCATCGGCCCCTTTCGCTCGCCGCTACTCGGGGCATCTCGTGATTGATTTCTCCTCCTCGGGGTACTTAGATGTTTCAGTTCCCCCGGTCCCCCTCCCCGCCCCTATGCGTTCAGGGCGGGGATGACGGCACCGCTGCCGTCGGGTTCCCCCATTCGGGTACCCCCGGATCGAAGGCCGTGTGCGCCTCCCCGGGGACTATCGCGGCTTGCCGCGCCCTTCGTCGGCTCCCTGCGCCAAGGCATCCGCCGTGCGCCCGTGGTATCTTGCCGGCCCGTCCGGGCCGGCGCCACGCTCATGCTATCCATGTATTCAGATGGTGTATCGAAGGAACATTGTCCTCCGCGATCGTCGTCATGATTAGATGCTTCCCACGTCAAAATCT
>NZ_NFIE01000038.1:0-2525 GCF_002161605.1 [Collinsella] massiliensis
ACTGGAACCACGTGAGGCGGCAGGTCAAGCTGAAGGGCCTGACCCCGGCGGAGTTCCGGGAGCTGGCCCTCCGCGAGGCCGCTTAGCGGTTATGATTTAACGCGTCCAAGTTTTGGGGTGCAGTTCAATGACTCAGTGAGTCATTTGAACCCGTCCCCATTGTCTCGGTGAGTCAATTGAACCCGTCCCCACTGTCTCACCCGTCCCCGATGACTCACCCGCTGTCTCGCCCCACCGCCTCCGGATGAATCGGCGCGCTTCGGGGTACACCAAGGGCATACGCGATGTCTGCGCCCCGCGGAGCGGCGGCGTTTCGCCTTTTGACGGCCACCACCCCAAGAACCCCATAGGAGACCCATGCACGGAGACACCATTCTGCTTATGACGTTCGTGTTCGCGCTCGTCGCCGCCTTCGCGGGCGGCCTCGTGGCGCGCGCCCTGCGCCTGCCGCCCATCGTGGGCTACCTCGTCGGCGGGCTCGTGGTGAGCCCCTTCACGCCGGGCTTCATCGGCGACTCGCACGCCATGAACCAGCTGGCCGAAGTGGGCGTCATGTTCATGATGTTCAGCACCGGCCTGCACTTCTCGCTCAAGGATCTCTTCGAGGTGAAGGGCATCGCGGTGCCGGGCGCCATCCTGCAGATCGCCGTGGGCACCGCGGCGGGCTACGCGCTCGCGCTCGCGTTCGGCTGGACGCCGCAGGCGGGCATCATGCTCGGCCTCTCGGTGAGCATCGCCTCGACGGTGGTGCTCATCAAGAACCTTACCGACGCCGGCCTCTACCAGACGCACGGCGGCCGCGTGGCCACGGGCTGGCTCATCGTCGAGGACCTCGCCACGGTCGTGATCTTGGTGGTGCTGCCCGTGGTGTTCGGCCCCGGCGAGACCTCGGGCGCGGAGCTCGCGTCGGGCCTCGCCTGGGCGCTCGCCAAGACGGTGGCGTTCGTGCTGCTCATGCTCGTGGTAGGCTCGCGCCTGCTGCCGTGGGTGCTCGGGCGCATCGCGCGCTTCTGCCCGGCCGAGCTCTTCCAGCTGGCGGTGGTGGTCATCGCCCTCGGCACGGCCATGGCGGCGGCGCTCGTCTTCGACCTCTCGGTGGCGCTCGGGGCGTTTTTGGCCGGCGTGGTGGTGAGCGGCTCCAAGCTGTCGCACCGCATCGCGGCCGAGGCCATCCCTTTCAAGGACCTCTTCTCCATCATCTTCTTCGCCTCAGTGGGCATGATGGTGAACCCCGTCACGCTCGCGGCGCACGTGGGCGAGCTCATCGCGCTCGTGGCGCTCATCATGGTGGGCAAGTGGCTCATCAACATGGTGCTCGGCGTGGTGCTTTCCGCCGGCCTGCGCGGCACGCTCACCGTGGCGGCGGGGCTCGCGCAGATCGGTGAGTTCTCGTTCATCATCGGGCAGACGGGCATGGCGCTGGGCGTGCTCTCGTCCGAGCAGTACACGCTCATCTTGGGCGGCGCGGTGGTGTCGATCGCGCTCAACTCGTTCGCGTTCAAGCTCATCGACCCGCTCGAGCGCTGGATCCGCGCCCATGGGCGGCTCGCCGCGCTGTACGAGCGCCATGCGCATCACTTCGAGGAGCCGGCGAGCGACCTGCACGGGCACGTGGTCGTGGTGGGGTACGGCAACGCCGGCCGCTGCGTGACCGAGGTATTGAACAACCTGGGCATCCCGTGCCTCGTGGTGGAGCGTGAGCTCGAGGTGGCCGAGGAGGCGGAGGCTGACGGGCTCTGCGCGCTCGTGGGCGATGCGGCGAATTCCGAGATCCTGGCGCATGCGCACCTGGATGGCGCGCGCGTGCTCGTGATCGCGGGCGGCGGGGACGCGGCGGCCGAGGTCATCGCGCACGAGGCGCGCTCGCTCGCGCCTGGACTGCACATCGTGACGCGCGCGGCGGACGCGGACGGGCTGGCCGCGCTCGTGGCGGCGGGCGCCAACGAGGTGGTGCGCCCGGAGCTGGAGGGCGGCATCGAGCTCATGCGGCACACGATGATCGACCTGGGCTACACGCCGCGCCAGATCGAGGGCTATGCGAACGAGCTGCGTGCGAGCGGGTACGAGGCGCTGGGTGACGGTGCCCAGGCGGCGCGGCGGCGCGCGTTCGCGCGGCTCGCGGCCTCGCTTTCCGAGGTGGAGCTGGAGTGGGTGCCCGTGGATGCGGGGAGCATCGCGGCGGGGCGGACGCTCGGTGAGCTTGACCTGCGCGCGCAGACCGGTGCGAACGCCGTTGCCCTGCGCCGCGACGGCGAGGTGGCGCTCTTCATCGACGCCAAGACCAGGCTGTGCGCGGGCGACGCGGTAGGGCTCGTGGGCACCGCCGAGCAGGTGGAGGCCGCCAGCCGCCTGTTCGCGTAGCGCGCGGGGACGGCGAGTCATTGGGGACGGGTTCAATTGTGAACCGCCCCCCGTTTCTTGGACACGGAAATGGAGGTCCGAGAGATGGGGGGCATTCTCATGTCCATCGACCTACGGTACGGGCACGGGCGCGCGGCGAGGTCGCTCGCCGCGGACCTGTTCGC
>NZ_NFIE01000039.1:0-1564 GCF_002161605.1 [Collinsella] massiliensis
GAAGGGAGACCAGCTATATGAAGTCAAGACCTGAAGGCTAGCTTTTCTCATTCCCGGATCTATCGGAACCAGCACCTTGAGAACCGGATACCGAATGCTTTGAAGGGTCCCTCCCGGGCCTTGCCGGGTCGTAGGGGACCCCGTCGCGCATCACCGCAAACACTATGTGGCAGAGCTTGCGCGCCACGGCGGTCACCGCCACGCGGTGGCACTTCCCCTCGGCGCGCTTCCTCTCGTAGAACGCCCCGAGGGACGGGTCGTACTGCCGCGCGCGGTTCGCGGCGAGCCACAGCGCCCTCCTCAGGTACGGGGACCCGTGCTTCGTGATGGGGCCGCCCCCGCTGTCGAACTTGCCCGACTGGTTGACGGAGGAGCTGAGCCCGGCGTAGCTCACGAGCGCCGGGGCGTTGCGGAACCGGCCTATGTCCCCGATCTCGGCGACGATCTGGGCCCCGGTCGTGTAGGACACCCCCGGGATGGTGAGGACGAGCGGCTCCACGAGCTCGAGCAGCTCGCGCACCCTGCGCTCGACCTTCCCGCACTCGCCGTCGAGGAAGTCCATCTGGCGGACGAGCGACTGGACCTGCATCGCCGCGGCGCCCTCCCCGAGCCTGATGCCGACCGACGCCCTTGCGAGGGCCTTCAGCTCGGCGGCCTTGCCGTCCACGCGCCGGCTGCCCCGGGCGGCCTCGGAGATGTCGCGCTGCAGCGAGTCGACCCTCCTCCGCGCGACCTGCGACGGGAGCGGGCTCTTGGAGAGCACGGCCCGCCCGGCAGCGCCGAACATGTCGGAGAACGCCCCGGAGAACTCCGGGAAGTAGGAGTCCAGCAGGCACGTGCACTGGGTCTTGACCTCGGCGAGCTCGGACTTGAGCGACTGCTGGTAGCGCGTGAGGGTGCGCAGGGACTGCACCTCGTCGGTGGCGAGCCTCGTCGGGTCGTACTGGCCGATGCGCAGCGTCTCGGCGATGAGGCCGGCGTCTATGCGGTCGTTCTTGACCCGGTCGAGCCCCCTGAGCCTGCGCACGGCGCGGACCTGCACCGGGTCGATGACCGCGACGGCGTAGCCCCTGGAGACCAGGAACGCGTAGAGGGCCATCCAGTAGTGCCCGGTGGCCTCCATGCCCACGAGCACGTCGCCCGGCTCCTCGGCCACCCCCTCGAGCCAGGCCTCGCACCGCTCGAACCCGGCGGCGCCGTTCTTGAAGCCCATGGGCTTGCACAGCTCGGAGCCGCGCTCGTCCACGGCCCCTATCACGTGGTCCGCCTTCGCGACGTCCACACCGGCGTAGATCATCTCCCCGCCCTCCTCTCTGCTGCAGGGCGGCGGGCCGCCTGCCCGCGTCACCCGGGACCGCAACCTCCTAGAAGAGATCCGAGGTGGGCGTGGGCCCCCTCATCCAGCTAATCCGCGGCCCGCCCGGGTGGGGCAGGATGCCACTCTCCCTTGCGAGGTCGCCTCGGGCGCCCCAACTGCCATGCCGGCATCCCTGCCCGCCAGATTCTGCATTGCACCAAAGCATCCGGTATCCGGCTCTCAGATGCAACGACTTAAAGATAGGAG
>NZ_NFIE01000004.1:0-135469 GCF_002161605.1 [Collinsella] massiliensis
GACCCGCTCAGCGGCTTCGACACGGGCACGCCCTCGGGCTGGATGGCCACCAACGCCCTCATGGCCGCCTCCGACCCGCGCTTCTCCGCCGGCTTCTGGGAGGCCGTGGACGCCCGCGGCGGGCTCAAGAGAGGGTAGGGGCGCGGCCGCATCTCCTAGGCCTCTCCGGGGCGCCGCCGTATCTCCCGAATTCGCATATTCCGGGAGATAAGCGCCCCGCTGCGCCGCCTTATCTCCCGGATTTGCATATTCTGGGAGATAGCTGGGGGCCAGGTGGGAGATAGCTGCGCTGGCAAGCTCGACGCGTCCTTCCATATCGTCGAGGGCATCGCCGCCTCGCGCAGGCCGCGCTCGTTCCGCTGTTCGCTCCTCGTCACCGCCCCCGCGGCTCGGCCACACGTGTGAAATGATAAAAACCAGCCTGTCTGGATTTTATCATCGGGGTCATTCACCCAAATTACATGAACATGTGTTCGTAATAAGCCTTCTACCAGCGCATTCGGCAAGAAGATTTTCTCCTAGCCCAGAATCGCCCTCGCGTCAAGCATTTTCTTGCTAAACGGTAGGCGATTGGTAAACTTAAAGGCTGCGATATTCGGTACCCTGCCGAAGGCATGCCGATACCGCCCGCACCGGTGCGTCCGCCCGGCTCGCGGGCCGGCACCGGGCGGGCGTACCCAGCCGTTCTTGCGAGGAGGAAAGAGCTTGCCACACGCAACCGCATCACACGGGGTCCCGCGCACCGAGCGCACGCGCCTCAACTTCGGGAAGATCCCGACGGCTCTCGAGCTGCCCAACCTCATCTCCGTGCAGAAGGAATCCTTCCAGCGCTTCATGGACGAGGGCCTGCGCGAGGCGTTCCAGGAGTCGAGCCCCATCCAGAGCCAGAACCACGTTCTCGAGGTCACCTTCGGCGACCACCAGTTCAACGACCCCGCCTACACGGTCGACGAGTGCCGCGAGAAGGACATGACCTACCAGGCCTCGCTCTTCACGCTCGTCCGTCTTACGAACAAGGAGACCGGCGAGATCAAGGAGCAGCGCGTCTTCATGGGCGACTTCCCCATGATGACCGAGCAGGGCACCTTCATCATCAACGGTACGGAGCGCATCGTCGTCTCCCAGCTCGTCCGCTCGCCCGGCGTGTACTACTCCACCGAGATGGACGGCGAGAACCGCGTGTTCAAGGCGCAGGTCATCCCCGCGCGCGGCGCCTGGCTCGAGTTCGAGGTCGATAAGCGCAGCCAGCTCGTGGTCTCCATCGACCGCAAGCGCAAGCAGTCCGCGACCATGCTCCTGCGCGCCCTCGGCATCGCCGTCACGAATGACGAGATCATCGAGCTCCTCGGCGACTCCGACGTGGTGCTCCGCTCCCTCGAGCGCGACACCGCCCTCACCCGCGAGGACGCCCTCATCGAGACCTACCGCCGCCTGCGCCCGGGCGAGCCGCCTACGGTCGAGGCCGCCCGCTCGCACCTCGAGGGCCTGCTCTTCAACCCGCAGCGCTACGACCTGGCGCGCGTGGGTCGCTACAAGGTGAACAAGAAGCTCGGCCTCACCACCGGCGAGGACGTGCGCGTGCTCACCGACGAGGACATCATCGCCACCCTCCGCTACCTGCTGGCCCTCGCCGCGGGCGAGCCCGGGTTCAAGACCGACGACATCGACCACTTCGGCAACCGTCGCGTCCGCACCGTGGGCGAGCTCGTCGCCAACCAGTTCCGCATCGGCATGAGCCGCATGGAGCGCGTGGTGCGCGAGCGCATGAGCTCGCACGATGTCGACGAGATCACCCCGCAGGTGCTCATCAACATCCGCCCGATCGTGGCCGCCATCAAGGAGTTCTTCGGCTCGAGCCAGCTCTCGCAGTTCATGGATCAGTCGAACCCGCTCACCGGCCTCTCGCACAAGCGCACGCTCTCCGCGCTCGGCCCCGGCGGCCTCGCCGGCCACAAGTCGGGCTCGAGCCGCCGCACGAACGTCCCGACCGCGGTCCGCGACGTCCACAACTCGCACTACTCGCGCATGTGCCCCATCGAGACGCCCGAAGGCCCCAACATCGGCCTCATCGGCCGACTGGCCCTCTATGCGCGCGTGAACGAGTACGGCTTCATCGAGGCGCCGTACCGCCGCGTGGAGAACGGCAAGGTCACCGACATCATCGACTGGATGACTGCCGATGAGGAAGAGGACCACATCATCGCGCCGGCGAACACGCCCATCGACCCCAAGACGAACGAGTTCGTGACCACCGACGCCGAGGGCAACCTCGTGCGCCCGCACACCATCGTCGCCCGCACGCGCGACTTCGACGGCTCGTTCGGCGCGCCGGCCGACGTGCCCGTGGACGCCGTGGACTACATGGACGTGAGCCCGCGCCAGATGATCTCGGTCGCCGCCACGCTCATCCCGTTCCTCGAGCACGACGACGCCAAGCGTACCCTCATGGGCGCGAACATGCAGCGCCAGGCCGTGCCGCTCATCCACCCGGTCGCCCCGTACGTGGGCACGGGCATGGAGCTGCGCGCCGCGCTCGACTCCGGTGAGGTCACGCTCGCCCGCCACGACGGCGAGGTCATCTTCGCCGACGCCTCGAAGATCATCGTGAAGAGCTCCGAGGGCATGGACGAGTACAAGCTGCCGAAGTACCAGCGCTCCAACCAGTCCACCTGCATCAACCACCGCCCGCTCGTGAGCGTGGGCGACGAGGTGCACGCCGGCGACCCCATCGCCGACGGCCCGTCCACCGACCACGGCGAGCTCGCTCTCGGCCAGAACCTCACCGTGGCCTACATGAGCTGGGAAGGCTACAACTACGAGGACGCCATCGTGGTCTCCGAGCGCGTGGTCTCCGAGGACCTGCTCACCACGATCAGCATCTCGCGCCACGAGATCGACGCGCGCGACACGAAGCTCGGCCCCGAGGAGATCACCCGCGAGGTGCCGAACCTCTCGGAGGACATGCTCGCGAACCTCGACGAGGACGGCATCATCCGCATCGGCGCCGAGGTCGGCCCCGGCGACATCCTCGTCGGCAAGGTTACGCCCAAGGGCGAGAGCACCCAGACCGCCGAGGAGCGCCTGCTCAAGGCCATCTTCGGCGCGAAGGCCCACGACGTGCGCGACACCTCGCTCAAGATGCCCCACGGCGCCTACGGCCGCGTCATCGACGTCGTGCGCTTCAGCCGCGACGCCGACGACGACCTCGCTCCCGGCGTGAACGAGCAGGTGCGCGTCTACGTGGCGCAGCGCCGCAAGATCCAGCAGGGCGACAAGATCGCCGGCCGCCACGGCAACAAGGGCGTCATCTCCGAGATTCTCCCGATCGAGGACATGCCCTACATGGCCGACGGCACCCCGGTGGACGTCATCCTGAACCCGCTCGGCGTGCCTTCGCGTATGAACGTGGGCCAGCTGCTCGAGTGCCACCTCGGCTGGGCCGCCGCCTCCGGCTGGGATCCGGACGACGCCGACTCCGACAAGTACGTGCCCGGCCCGGTGTTCGTCTCCACGCCCGTCTTCGACGGCGCCAAGGAGGACGAGATCGCCGAGGTCATCCGCCGTGCCAACAAGAACCTCGTGAATCTGGCGAAGGAGCGCTACGGCGAGCACATGCGTCCCGAGTTCGTGACGCAGCTCGACGCCTCCGGCAAGACCACGCTCTACGACGGCCGCTCCGGCGAGGAGTTCCGCGAGCCCATCACTGTGGGCACGTCCTACATCCTGAAGCTCGGCCACATGGTCGACGACAAGATCCATGCGCGCTCGACCGGCCCCTACAGCCTCGTCACCCAGCAGCCGCTCGGCGGCAAGGCGCAGTTCGGCGGCCAGCGCTTCGGTGAGATGGAAGTGTGGGCGCTCTACGCGTACGGCGCCGCCAACGTGCTGCAGGAGATCCTCACCGTCAAGTCCGACGATACCGTCGGCCGCGTGAAGGCCTACGAGTCCATCGTGAAGGGCGAGAACATCCCGCAGGCCGGCCTGCCCGAGTCCTTCAAGGTGCTCGTGAAGGAGATCCGCTCGCTCGCGCTCGACATCGAGCCGCTCCACGAGGCGGAGCCCGCGGCCGCCGAGCAGGCGGACGAGGACGCCGAGCAGGACGCCTTCGACCCGTTCAGCGACGTCCCCGAGCTCGACGACGACGCGCTCGACGCCGTGGACTCGCTCATCGACGACTTTGCCGCCGCGACCGCAGATAAGGAGTAAGTGACTGTGGCAGATTTCGAAGCTACCGATTTCGATGCGGTGAAGATCTCGCTTGCCAGCGCCGAGCAGATCCGCTCGTGGTCCCATGGCGAGGTCAAGAAGCCCGAGACCATCAACTACCGTACCCTCAAGCCCGAGAAGGACGGCCTGTTCTGCGAGAAGATCTTCGGTCCCGCGAAGGACTGGGAGTGCGCTTGCGGCAAGTACAAGGGCATCCGCTTCAAGGGCATCACCTGCGAGCGCTGCGGCGTGGAGGTGACCACCTCCAAGGTGCGCCGCGAGCGCATGGGCCACATCGAGCTCGCCGCGCCCGTGAGCCACATCTGGTTCTTCAAGAGCGCGTCGATCTCGCCCATGAGCCGCCTGCTCGACCTCAAGACGAAGGATCTGGAGAAGGTCCTCTACTTCGCGAGCTACATCATCACGCACGTCGACTACGAGGCCCGCGAGGCCGACGCCGATGACCTGCGCGAGGAGCTCGCCGCCGACCTCGAGGAGCTCGACGCCGAGTGCGCCCGCCAGATCGAGAGCCTGAAGGAGCAGGGCAACCCCGAGAACTTCGATGAGTTCAGCGACGAGGAGCCCCTCACGCAGGAGGAGATCGCCGCCGGCATCATCGACATCGAGGAGGAGACGAAGGACGAGAAGCAGCTCCGCACGGACGCCTTCGAGGCCTTCATGAAGCTCACCGAGCGCGAGCTCATCTCCGACGAGCCGCTCTTCCGCGAGATGAAGCGCTACTACAGCATGTACTTCTCGGGCGACATGGGCGCCGAGGCCGTCCGCGAGCTGCTGCGCGCCGTCGACCTCGAGGCCGAGGCCGAGCAGCTCAAGGCCATCATCGCCGACGAGGACGGCCAGAAGCAGAAGCGCGACAAGGCCGTGAAGCGCCTCGTGATCGTCGACGCCTTCCTGAAGGGCGGTAACGACCCCGCGAACATGATCCTCGACGTGATCCCCGTGATCCCGCCGGATCTGCGCCCCATGGTGCAGCTCGACGGCGGCCGCTTCGCCGCGTCCGACCTGAACGACCTGTACCGTCGCGTCATCAACCGCAACAACCGCCTGAAGCGCCTGCTCGACCTCGACGCGCCCGCGATCATCGTGAACAACGAGAAGCGCATGCTGCAGGAGGCCGTGGACGCGCTGTTCGACAACGGTCGCCGTGGGCGCCCGGTGTCCGGCCGCGGCGGCCGCCCGCTCAAGTCGCTCGCCGAGGCCCTCAAGGGCAAGCAGGGCCGCTTCCGCCAGAACCTGCTCGGTAAGCGCGTGGACTACTCCGGCCGTTCGGTCATCGTCACCGACCCGAAGCTCAAGCTGCACCAGTGCGGCCTGCCCAAGACCATGGCGCTCGAGCTCTTCAAGCCCTTCGTCATGAAGCGCCTCGTGGAGCTCGGCAAGGTGGAGAACATCAAGGGCGCCAAGCGCGCCATCGAGCGCAACGCGAGCTACGTGTGGGACATCCTCGAGGAGGTCATCGACGGCCGCCTCGTGCTGCTCAACCGCGCACCTACCCTGCACCGCCTCTCCATCCAGGCGTTCGAGCCCGTGCTCGTCGAGGGCAAGGCCATCCACCTGCATCCGCTCGTCTGCGAGCCCTTCAACGCGGACTTCGACGGCGACCAGATGTCGGTGCACGTGCCGCTGTCCTACCAGGCCCAGGCCGAGGCGCGCGTGCTCATGCTCTCCTCGAACAACCTGCGCTCGCCGGCGTCCGGCAAGCCCGTGAACACCCCGCGCCAGGACATGATCATCGGCGTGTACTACCTCACGCAGGAGCGCGACGGCCTCACCGGCGAGGGCCACGTCTTCGCCAGCTTCGATGATGCCCTCAACGCCTACGACGCCCGCGCCGAGATCGACCTCCAGGCCAAGATCCAGGTGCGCGTGAGCGCGGCCGACGCCAACGTGGTGAACGAGGACGGCACGCTCACGTTCCGCGTGAACAACGGCGGCGAGTATCTCGACCTCGACGTGACCGGTTCCAAGACCGCGCGCTTCGAGACGACCATCGGCCGCATCATCTTCAACCGCCAGTGCCTGCCGCACGACTACGAGTTCATCAACTACAAGATGGTCAAGGGCGACGTGAGCCGCCTCACGAGCGACTGCTGCGACCGCTACGAGCAGGCCAAGGTCGCCGAGATCCTCGACAACATCAAGTACACCGGCTTCCACTACGCCACGCGCGCCGGCCTCACGCTCTCCGTGTGGGACGCGCTCATCCCGGACGAGAAGCCGGAGATCCTCGCGAAGACCCAGGCCGACGTCGACCAGATCAACGCCAACTTCGAGGAGGGCTACGTCACCGAGCAGGAGCGCCACAACGAGGTCGTCAACGCCTGGACGGCGGCGACCGACAAGGTGTCGCAGCTCATGCTCGACATGTTCGACGAGGAGAACCCGCTCTACATGATGGCCGACTCGGGCGCCCGTGGTTCCAAGACCCAGCTGCGCCAGCTCGGCGGCATGCGCGGCCTCATGGCCGACATGTCCGGCGACACGATCGACCTTCCCATCAAGGCGAACTTCCGCGAGGGCCTGCTGCCGCTCGAGTACTTCATCTCGACCTACGGCGCCCGTAAGGGCCTCGTCGACACCGCGTCGCATACCTCCGACTCCGGTTACCTCACCCGCCGCCTCGTCGACGTGGCGCAGGACGTCATCGTGCGCGAGGAGGACTGCGGCACGACCGAGGGCGTGACCTACCAGCTCGCCATCACCCAGAACGAGGGCGACGAGCCGCAGCTCAACACCGACCTCGTGGGTCGCTGCTTCGTGGAGGACGTCGTGGCGCCCGACGGAACCGTGCTCTTCCACAAGGACGGCTACATCGAGAGCGCCGCCGACCTGCAGAAGATGCTCGACGCCGGCCTCACCTCGGTGAAGCTGCGCGCGCTGCTCACCTGCCGCTCCAAGTACGGCGTGTGCCAGAAGTGCTACGGCTGGGACCTCTCCACCCGCCGCCCCGTCGCCATCGGCACCGCGGTGGGCATCATCGCCGCGCAGTCCATCGGCGAGCCCGGTACGCAGCTCACGATGCGTACCATTCACTCCGGCGGCGTCGCGGGCGTCGAGGACATCACGCAGGGTCTCCCGACCGTCTCGCGCATGTTCGACATCGTCGGCAACGTCAACGAGAAGATCCTCGGTCGCGAGGCGGAGCTCGCCTCGCACTCCGGCATGCTCTCGATCCGCACGGAGGGCTCGAAGTACGTGATCACCATCACGGACATCGACGACCCCACGCGCGTCATCGACCGCAAGGAGATCACCTCCGGCGTGCGCTTCATGCCCGGCTTCGGCGCGGGTGAGGCCTACGACCACGAGGTGCGCGCCGGCGACCAGATCACGCGCGGCTTCGTGAACTTCCGCAACCTCCGCCGTCTCACCGACATCGAGTCCACGATGCACGTCTTCGTGCAGAACGTGAAGGAGGTCTACACCTCCCAGGGCGTCGATTTGAACGACAAGCACATCGAGGTGCTCGCGCGCCAGATGCTGCGCCGCGTTGCCGTCACGAACCCCGGTGACTCGAAGTACCTGCTCGGCGAGTACGTGGACCGCTACGAGTTCGCCGACGAGGTCGAGCGCGTGGCCCGCGTGGGCGGCGTGCCGCCCGTGGCCGAGCCGGTGATCCTGGGTACGCTCAAGGTCGCCTCGAACATCGATTCCTGGCTCAGCTCCGCCTCGTTCATCCGCACGGCCGGCGTGCTCACGCAGGCCGCGATCGAGGGCAAGGTCGACCACCTGCTCGACCTCAAGTCCAACGTCATCGTGGGCAAGAAGATCCCCGCGGGCACCGGCCTCAAGCCGTACGCGAACGCGACGCTCACCTACCGTACGCCCGAGGGCTACGTCGCGGTGGACGGTCCCACGTCGCCGCAGGCCAAGGTGCTGCCCGACTGGGCGCCCGAGGAGCTCAAGGAGCTCGACGAGCAGCTCCCGCTGCAGTCGGACTGGGCGGGCTACGACGACTTCGGCGGCGCGGACGGCTCGTTCACCCGCAACGGCCGCACCATCTCCGCCGAGGACGCGAAGCTCTACCTGTTCGACGACCTGGGCGTCTCGCAGCGCTGGACGAACAAGTTCAGCGAGGTGGGGATCGAGACCGTGGGCGACCTCGTGGGCAAGAGCGAGGAGGACCTGCTGCGCATCGACGGCATCGGCGCCAAGGCGATCGAGGAGCTGCGCGACGGCCTGGAGAAGCACAACCTGCTCTTCATCCTCGACAGCAACGAGGACGTCGCGGACGAGGAGGATCTGTCGCAGCTGCTGCAGATGGTCTTCAGCCCGGACGGCCCGGACGACATCCTGCTGGGCACGAGCGCCCCGCGCCACCACTTCGACTCCGACGAGGAGATGATCGGCGCGCCGGCGGACACCTCCACGAGCAGCACCCCGGGTGTGATCAACGAGGACATGGCCTCGCTCGACGAGCTGCTGAACCAGCTCGTGGATTCGGACGACGCTTCGGACGAGGGTGATTCCGAGGAGTAACCCAAAAGACGGCGCGCGTCGCCGCACCGTTTGCAAGCGAGCCCGCTTCCCGAAAGGGAGGCGGGCTCTTTTTGCCTCGCGAATGTCCATACTAATTCAGTAAGGGGGAGCATATAATTTGCATCTAGATGATGTTGAGCGTTAAAGGAGGGGCTATGGGTCGAATGGGTCGGTGGGCTCGCCGTTCGCTGCTTGTCGCGATGGCAGCGCTCGTCGCAGCGCTTGCCGTGATCGCACCGCGTATAGCGTATGCGGCGGAGGCTGAAGTCAATAGCTTTGATGAGTTCGTGAATACGCTGGAGAGCGCACCGGGGGATGAATCCCTGACGGTCACGCTCGCGGGCAATATCACCGCAACCGACAATGTCACATTAGCTGCAAACACCGCGATCGTTCTCGATTTGAATGGATTCACAGTCAACATGGCCGAGCATTCGATGCGGATGGGGATTGGGAGCACGCTTGCCATTCGGGACGGTAGCCAGAATGGGGGCGGTGCCATCTCGGGAACCGGTAGCTACACCATCCAGACACGTATAGGCCGAAATCAACAGATAACCGTGGAGAGCGGTACCGTGAGCAATGAGTCTGGGACTGCGGTTGGCATGACAACATCCGGCTCGCGACTCGAGATGACGGGCGGAACACTTTCCGCTCCTGTGCCGCTCAGCCTTCAGCTTAACGCGACCGCCAACATCATGGGTGGCACCCTTGTCTCGACAAGTGGCGGCGTTGCCGTCGATATGACTCAGGGAACTCCGAAGGGTGCATGTGGTCTCACGGTCGGCAAAGCGGACAGTCTAGATACCCCAGTTTTACAGGGAAGCGTCAAAGCGCATGCGGGCGTGGGAACCCTTGAGCTCCTGGGCGGCACAGTTGGTGGTGTGACCGGCGAGCTTCCGGATGGGGCGATGCTCACCAGCCAGTTTGGGAGCGACATCGCCTCGGTTCTTCCCGCGAACCAGCAGTGCGTCGAGCGCGATGGGGCTTGGTACGTCACGGCGCTCGATTCCGAAGCAGGTGCCGGGGCGAAGATCGTGAAGAGCGATGGAAGCGTCGAGTATTACCAGCTCGCCTCGACGGCGCTCGGCGCCCTTTCCGATGGCGATGCGCTGACACTGTATGAGGACGTGACCGGGCAGATCTCTGCGGATGGCATCACCGCCACGATCGACTTGAACGGCCACACGGTCACCTCGGATGCGGATGCGGTGGTGAGCCTCGCTGGCTCGAATGCGAACCTCACCATCACGAACGGAAACATCGTGTCGACCCCCTCGTCGGAGAACGCGACCATCGTCATGGTTGCCGCCCCGAACGGGATGGATAACGCCAGCCTTTCGCTCAAGGGCGTCAATCTCACGATGCAGAAGAGCGGCGGTGCGGGAATCCAGGTCTACGGCCTCAATACGAAGAACGCCGTTACGCTCGACGGGTGCACGCTTACCGTGCCCGACGACGTGATGGGTATCTATTTCCCGGCCGCCGACAGCACCCTTACCGTGCACGACACGCAGATCACCGCTGGTACGGGTATCGGTATCAAGGGCGGTACGCTCGTCGTGAGCGGAAATAGCGCCATCCATGCCAAGGGAGAAAAGGATCCCACGGACATCCCCGCGTCCGGCGGTATCGCCGAGACCGGTGCGGCGATTTACGTAGATGGGGGTTACGACGACCGTCCGATCAAGGTCGACATCCAAGGTGGTTCCTTCACGAGCGACAAGGGGAGTGCGCTTGAGGAGCTGGTGGATCCGGCGCGCCCCGATAAAACTCCCGTGACCATCGCGGTCTCGGGCGGATCGTTCTCCGATGCGAGCATCAAGGGATACCTTACGGGGAATGCGGCGGTTGTGGTGCATGAGGATGGCACCTGCGACGTGTATCCGACGGAAGCCGACGCGCTTGCAAACGGCGGCAGCTACAAGGTCGTTGACGACGATGGGCATACCTGGCTCTTCCAGAACGAGAAGGCTGCCCAGGATTTCGCCGACAGTCAAGGTGCCAGCAAACCGGTTGAGCAGGTCACCCACACGGTTACGTTCGATGACTGCCTCGAGAACACCGAGAACGCTTCCGCCGAGGTTCCCAACGGCCAGACGGTGGCCAAGCCCCAGGATCCCGTGTGCGCAGGGTATCGTTTTCTGGGTTGGTACGAGCTCGAGAACGGTGCGTATGCCGAGGAGGCCTACGATTTCACCACCCCGGTCACGGCGGATCTTACGCTCTATGCCAAGTGGGAGCGGATTTCCGGCCAGCCGTCAGATGGAAATTCCACGGCCGATCAGCCTTCCGGCGGCACGCTCGAGCAGACGGGAGATCTGAGCGTGCTCGCGATGGGCGCTTTCGCTGCGGCGGGCATGACCGCTCTGGGCGCGGGCGCGGTAGTGAGTCGCAAGCGCGGATAAGCGTCGCGGTGGCGTCTCTCTGAGCGGGATGTGATATAGGTTCAGGTGGGGTCGAATCGAAGGGTTCGGCCCCACCTGCGTTGCCGTGCATATGGCGCTGCGCGCTGGGTACCGTGGTACCATCGAATGAGGCACGCGAGCGAGGGAGGCCGTATGTCCGTCCGATCGACAGCGGGGTACCGCATCAGGAGCTTCGTGCTCGCGCTCGTGGTGTTCATCATGATGATCGAGCTGCCCACCCTGCTGAGCGCTGCGGTGCTCGACTTTGTCGAGACCGTCTCGATCCAATGGGGTGGGTACGAGGCATACGCTGCGGCGTTTACCTATCTCTCGAGTAACCCGAACGTCTTCTCGGCGGTGGTGTACCTGCTGTTCGGCATCGTCGTGTTCGCCTGGGTGCTCGGTATGTGCCGGCGGGGGCACCGGGTGGAGGGCGCCGCGCCGGACGCGGGGGCGGTAGGGGAGCCGATTGCGGACGCGGCTGCGCCTGTGCACGCCACCCAGCTTGGTTTCGCGTCGCCCACACCCGAGCCGCCCGCGCAGGTGTCGTTCCGCGTGCGCGGCGTGCCCCGAGCCGTATGGTTCGACACGGTGCTTCTGGCTTTGGGGATGCAGTTCGTGACGACGCTCCTCATGACGCTCGTGCTTTTGCTGTTCCCTGCCGCTATGGAAGAGTATCGGTCGATGATCGATGCGTCCGGCGTCTCGGAGTACGGTATCGCGTGGTTCCTCGCGACCGTCGTGCTGCCGCCAATCGTGGAGGAGACAGGCTTCCGTGGTCTGGGGCTCACGTACCTCAAGCGGGCGGGCGTGCCGTTCGCGGTGGCCAACGTCCTGCAGGCGGTCGCGTTCGGCATCTTCCATATGAACCTCACCCAGGGCATCTACACCTGTGTGCTCGGCCTCTTCATGGGCTACGCGGCGCACGCGAGCGGCTCGATCGTGCCCGTGATGCTGCTGCATGCGGTGTACAACTTCATGGGGACGATGGGGCAGGAACTGCTCTACGCCGTCGTTCCCTGGATGCCCTATTGGTTCGAGGTCGGTCTGGGCGTGGTGCTCGTCATCGTGGCCGTCCTCTCCCTGCGCGACCGCGGCGTGCACTACCCCCGCAGCTGAGCCATTGAGTCATTGGGGACGGGTTCAATTGACTCAGCGAGTCACTGGGGACGTGCTTGTTTGACTCAGTGAGTCATTTGAACCCGTCCCCGATGACTCACCGAGTCAAACGAACCCGTCCCCAATGACTCATGTGGAGATTCTGCGCTAATCGGAAAAAATAGGGAAACGCCCGGGCGCGTGGTGTGTTGACATCCCCGGTACGCGCGCGTAAAGTTCAATCCTGCGTGTTTCGAAGGTGGATGCTGACGCCTCGATTCAAGCCGTTGCACCAAGTATAGAGCTGGAATCATCAGAAGAAGGAGTACGCTTTGCCTACAATTAACCAGCTGGTCCTTCACGGCCGCAAGTCCAAGCCCGCGAAGTCCAAGAACGCGGCTCTTCAGCACAACCCGCAGAAGCGCGGCGTGTGCACCCGTGTGTTCACCACCTCCCCTAAGAAGCCGAACTCGGCTCTTCGTAAGGTGGCCCGTGTTCGCCTGGTCAACGGTATCGAGGTCACGGCCTACATCCCCGGTGAGGGTCACAACCTGCAGGAGCACTCCATCGTGCTCGTGCGTGGCGGCCGCGTGCGCGACCTCCCTGGCGTGCGTTACAAGATCATCCGTGGCGCCTACGACTGCGCAGCGGTGAACAACCGCATGCAGTCCCGCTCGCGCTACGGTGCCAAGCGCCCGAAGAAGAAGTAACTGACCTGAATCGCTTGCGCGCCGCCCGCCACGCGCGGGAAGCGCGATCGAAATCCACGCTAGAGGAGATTTATCATGCCGCGTCGTGCATCTAAGACTCATCGTCGCGAGGTTATGCCGGATGCCGTGTATAACAACCGTCTCGTGACGCAGCTCATCAACAAGGTCCTTCTTGACGGCAAGAAGGCCACCGCCGAGCGCATCGTCTACAGCGCCTTCGATATGGTGGCCGAGAAGTCCGGTCAGGACGCCCTCGCCGTGTTCAAGAAGGCCATGGAGAACGTCAAGCCCACGCTCGAGCTCAAGCCCCGTCGTGTGGGCGGCGCCACCTACCAGGTGCCGGTCGAGGTCAACTCCCGTCGCTCCACGCAGCTCGCCATCCGCTGGATCGTGAACTTCAGCCGTGCCCGCAAGGAGAAGACCATGGCCGAGCGTCTTGCCAACGAGATCCTCGACGCCTCCAACGGCGTCGGCGCCTCCATCAAGCGCCGCGAGGACCTCTTCAAGATGGCCGAGGCCAACCGCGCCTTCGCCCACTACCGCTGGTAATTCCGGGGAGGAATCGAATTGGCTAAGAAGAAGTACAAGCTTGCCGATACCCGCAACATCGGCATCATGGCGCACATCGATGCTGGCAAGACCACCACGACCGAGCGCATCCTGTACTACACCGGCAAGACCCACAAGATCGGCGAGGTGCACGAGGGCGCTGCCACCATGGACTGGATGATCCAGGAGCAGGAGCGCGGCGTGACCATCACCTCCGCCGCCACCACGTGCTTCTGGCACAAGGGCGGCGACGTGAACAACGGCCCCGCCTACCGCATCCAGATCATCGACACCCCCGGCCACGTGGACTTCACGGCCGAGGTCGAGCGCTCGCTCCGCGTCCTCGACGGCGCTGTGGCCGTGTTCGACGCCGTCGCCGGCGTGCAGCCCCAGTCCGAGACCGTGTGGCGCCAGGCCCGCAACTTCAACGTCCCGCGCATCGCCTTCATCAACAAGTACGACCGCGTGGGCGCCGACTTCTTCCATGCGATCGACACCATGAAGGAGCGCCTGCACGCCAACGCCGTGGCCATCCAGGTCCCCATGGGTGCCGAGGATAACTTCTGGGGCATCATCGACCTCGTGACCATGATCGCGTGGGACTTCAAGGCCGACGACAAGGGCATGACCTACCCCGAGGCCATGGACGCGATCCCGGCCGAGTTCGAGGACATCGCCGCCGAGAAGCGCGAGGAGCTCCTTGACGCCGCCGCCAACTTCGACGACGAGCTCATGGAGATGATCCTCGAGGAGGCCGAGATCCCGACCGAGAAGCTCAAGGCCGCCATCCGCGCCGGCGTGCTCGCCAACGAGCTCAACCCCGTGCTCGTGGGCTCCGCCTACAAGAACAAAGGCGTCCAGGAGCTGCTCGACGCCGTCGTCGACTACCTCCCGAGCCCGCTCGACGTGCCCCCCGTGGAGGGCACCAACCCCGAGACCGGCGAGACCGACACCCGCAAGGCCAGCGACGACGAGCCCTTCAGCGCGCTCGCCTTCAAGATCGCGACCGACCCCTACGTCGGTAAGCTCACGTTCTTCCGCGTGTACTCCGGTCACGTGGACGCCGGCTCCTACGTGGTGAACGCCACGAACGGCCAGCGCGAGCGCTTCGGCCGCATCCTCGAGATGAACGCCAACGACCGCGTTGACGTGGACGGCGCCTCCACCGGCGACATCCTCGCCGCCGTGGGTCTCAAGAACACCACCACCGGCGACACCCTGTGCGCCGAGGGCCACGAGATCATCCTCGAGTCCATGGAGTTCCCCGACCCCGTCATCGACGTCGCCGTGGAGCCCAAGACCAAGGCCGAGCAGGACAAGATGAGCATCGCGCTCACCAAGCTCGCCGAGGAGGACCCGACCTTCCAGGTGCGCACCAACCACGAGACCGGCCAGACCATCATCGCCGGCATGGGCGAGCTGCACCTTGAGATCATCGTCGACCGTCTGCTCCGCGAGTTCAAGGTCGAGGCGAACGTCGGTAAGCCGCAGGTCGCCTACCGCGAGGCTCCCGGTCACGACGTCGAGCGCGCCCAGGGCAAGTTCGTCCGCCAGTCCGGCGGCCGCGGCCAGTACGGCGACGCCGTCATCAAGCTCGAGAAGATGGAAGAGGGCTTCGGCTACGAGTTCGTCAACGGCATCGTGGGCGGCGTCGTGCCGAAGGAGTACATCCCCTCCATCGACAAGGGCATCCAGGAGGCGCTGCAGACGGGCGTCATCGCCGGCTACCCGGTGGTCGACGTCAAGGTGACGCTCTTCGACGGTTCCTACCACGAGGTCGACTCCTCCGAGGCCGCCTTCAAGATCGCCGGCTCCATGGCCATCAAGGAGGCCCTGCGTCAGTCCGACCCCATCCTGCTCGAGCCCGTCATGGCCGTCGAGGTCGAGACCCCCGAGCAGTACATGGGCGACGTCATGGGCAACCTCTCCGGCCGTCGCGGCAAGATCGAGGGCATGGACGACCGCTCCGGCAACAAGGTCATCCGCGCCAAGGTGCCGCTGGGCGAGATGTTCGGCTACGCGACCGACCTGCGTTCGCAGACCCAGGGCCGCGCGTCCTACACCATGCAGTTCGACTCCTACGAGCCGGCGCCGAAGTCCGTCGCCGACGAGGTCATCAGCAAGTCTGGTGCCAACGCGTAATCACTCGCGATCGCTGAGTAGGTATCAATCGCGAGGATGACCTCGCACATCAAGGAGGTAACGTTGTCTAGCCAGAAGATCAGGATCCGCCTCAAGGGTTACGATCACGAGGTCGTGGATCAGTCGGCGAAGCTCATCGTCGAGACCGCCCAGAAGACCGGCGCCCGCGTCTCCGGCCCCGTGCCGCTGCCCACCGAGCGCAACCTGTACACGGTCATCAAGGGACCGCACGGCGATAAGGACTCGCGCGAGCAGTTCGAGATGCGCACGCACAAGCGCCTCATCGACATCCTCGACCCCACGAGCGGCACCGTCGACTCGCTCATGCGCCTCGATCTCCCCGCCGGCGTCGACATCGAGATCAAGCTCTAAGCATCGCCTAGAGCCTCGAAGGCTTTGAGAGCCCCCTCGGGTACCTGCTGCCCGAGGGGGCTTTTGTGTTCGGGTCACCGGAAGCGGGGGTGTGCCGCCCTATGTAAAATGACCCCTGGGGTAATTTTACATGCGCGCGGGAACCCCTTCCGTATTGGGTACGATGGTATAAAGGCGTCCTTTCATGTGAGGTGTGAGCGAGCGTGGCGGACGGGTGCAAGGGCAAGGGCGGCAAGCTCGCGGCGAGGGTGGAGCGCCTCGAGAGCGCGTGGTCGACATGGCGCACCGGCGCGCTGCCCAAGCTCCCCGCCAAGCTCTTCTCCGTGATCCCCATCTCCATCTTCTTCATCGTGCTGTTCTGGGTGATCGTGCCGATCTTCGGCATCCGTCACGTGATGCCCGTCTCGTGCTACACCGTCCTCTTCAGGATGCGCTATCGCAAGTACAGCCCGCCCAGCCAGTACCTACGGTTCTTCGTCATGAGTTTCATCGCGCTCGGGGCTGCGCGGGTGGCCACGCTCAATTGGGTGACGAGCATCGTGGTGAACATCGTGATGTCCTTCATGTTCGTGTTCATGCGGTCCTCGCAGTTCAATCCCCGCCGCTACATCCCCTATACGATGCTCTTCGTCTTCTTCCAGCTGCGGCCGCAGCTCCTCGACGACATGGCGCTCGAGGCTGCGCTCGTGGTGGCGTGCTGCACGACGCTTTCGGTCGCGATCGCGGTCATGAACATCGTGACCAAGGCTGGCCGCGCGAACCTGGCCAAGCTGCATGGGATGGTCGAGCGCCTGGCCGATGCGCTCGACCATATGGCGGATGTCGGCATTACCGCTGGCACGCGTAAGGAGCTGCTCAGCCTGCGCTCCGATTACTCCAAGCTCGCGTATACGGTGCGCGAGAACGCGAGCGTCCAGCCCGCCGTCGCGAACCTCTATGACATGTTCGCCATGCTCGCCCAGCGCACGGCGTACCTCGTGGGGCGGCTCGGGTGCCGCGAGCAGGCGACCTGTCCGCACCCGCCCTACCTGCATGAGCTCGCGGACCTGACGCGTCAAGCGGGCGGCGTCTTGGATAAGAAGGGCGGCGACGAGGCAGCCGCACGCGCCCAAGCGCTCTTGGCCAAAGCGGATACCATCGACAACGAGCGCTACCGCCTGTTCTTCCGGAGCTACCTCCATATGATCCTGCTCGTGCTGCGCGACGCGCGCCATCCCCGGAGCCACGCCTGGCGCGTCTCACCGCTTACAAGGCTGCGCCTCATGTCCTTCCGCAAGCACCTCACCCTCGACTCCTTCGAGCTGCGCTTCGCGGTGCGCTGCGCGGCCGTGCTCGCCATCACGTGCACGACGAGCCTGCTTTCGCCCGTCAACCACCTGTACTGGTTCCCGCTCACCTCGTTCATGCTCCTGCGGCCCAGCCCGAACGAGACCATCCGCCGCATGCGCTCCCGTACCGTGGGCACGGTCCTCGGATGCCTGGTCGTGCACGTCATTTCGATGCTCAAGCTGCCGCTCGCGGCGGTCATCGTCGTGGACATGCTGTTCGTCGCGGGTCGGTTCATGGGCACGCCGGGGAGTGCGCCCACGTCCTTCTTCGGGACGGCCTACGCGATCTCGATGGCCTCGATGTCCATCGGCGACCACTACGCCATACGGATGCGCCTCATCTGCCTCGCGGCGGGCGTGCTGCTCGTGTTCGTGATCAACCGCCTCGTCATGCCCACGAGCGACCGCACGCTCTTCCTCGCGAACGTGCACGAGGGGTTCGGCCTCATCGCGCGCTACTGGGGGCTGCTGCGCTTCGCCCTGCATGAGCGCGTGGACGCGGTGACGTCGAGCGAGGCGCTGCTCCATATCCAGATGATCCATACGCAGGCGATGGCCTACGCGCGGGCGCTGCCCGAGGACACGCCCGCGGAGCGCGAGCAGCGCAAGGACATCGTGCGTGTGCTCTTCTGCCAGTGGGGGCTCGTGTGCGAGATGGAGCAGCTGAGCTTCCTCATCCGTCTGCACGCGTTCGGCGCGGATACGTGCCCGAAGCTCGAGCAGTTCATGCAGGCGGCGCAGGAGAGCTGCGACCCCTTCGTGGTGGACGGGCCGCTCGATGCGGCGAAGGAGCTCGTGGCGGGCATTGCCGAGGAGGATCTGCGCTACGTGCTCGAGCAGTACCTCAAGCGCGCGGACACGCTCGCCGCGGCTGCGGCGAAGGTGCCCGAGCTCGTATCCGGGCGGCCTGGCTACCGCGAGGAGGTCGCCGAGGTGAAGTAGGGCGAGGCTACTCCCCATAGAATCGAGCATTTTGCTAAATCCGCCGCGTTTTGGCAGAATCTAGGGCGGTGGCGCGCCCGACACGATTCCGCGTTCCGTGCGCGCTGAATAGCAGCCCGCAGTCGATGGGGGAGACCCGATGGACAAGGCCGAGACGCGCATGGCGATACGCCACGCGGTGATTGCCGAGATGCAGACGACGGACATTCCCGATATCAGCATCACGAGCCTGTGCGCCCGTGCAAAGGTGTCGCGCTCGACGTTCTATCGGTACTACGATTCGGTCGACGCGGTGGTGAAGCAGACCGAGAACGAGCTCATCGAGTCCCTGCGCCGGACATCGCGCTTCGATGCCGCGCCCTTCGCGGCGGGCGACCCAGCACCCTTGCAGGTGAGCGCGGGCGACCTCTTGCGCGCCGAGATCCTGTACGAGGCTCGCGAGTTCATCGTCGCGGTGACCGGTATCCACGGTGATCCCTCCTTCGCCACGAAGGCAGCGAACCTCGTCTTCGACAACATTCAAGTGACGCTGAGCCCCCGCTTCTCCGCGCTTCCCAACAGCGACTTCCTCTTTGAGTTCCTCAAGGCGGGCATGTTCAGCATCGTGAGTCACTGGCTCAACCGCCGCCCCGACCTCACGCCGCAGGAGATGTGCGGGGTCATGGAGGAGTTCTACGCGAACATCCGCAAGATGCTCTCCTGAGCGTGCCGGGTGCGCCGCGTCACGGCGGCCAACGCTGGCCGCCCCGCGCGACGGTGACACAGACCGCGCCTAAGTGTCGCAGCCCTCGCAACACATCGGCGGGGGCTGCTCTGTATCCGCCACCCTCCCGGAAATACCTTGGAATCACGTTCAAACGCCGTGTTTGGCACGTGACCCAAGGGGAGGACAGCCGTGGCAGATTTCATGTCAGACATTATCGCGCGGGCGGCGGAGACGCCGCGCCGCATCGGGCTTTCCGAGGTGGAGAGCCCGGACGTGCTGCGCCTGGCGCAGCGCATCGTGGAGACCGAGATCGGCGTCCCGGTGCTCGTGGGCGACGCCGCCGCATCGCGTGCGGTCGCCGCGGAGGCGGGCGTCTCCACCGAGGGCTTCGAGTACGTCGATAACGCCGACGAGGCGGTCGTGAGCGCCATCGTCGAGCGCTACACGGCGGCGTACGACGATTTCTCCCAGAAGGCGTGCACGCGCCGGGCGAAGGACAACCTGCTCTGCGCCATGCTCCTGCTCAAGCTCGGCGACGTGGACGGCGTCGCGTCGGGCAAGGAGTGCCCCACGGGCGATGTCGTCGCAGCCGCCATGGGCATCGTGGGCCTCGCGGAGGGCGTCGCCTCGCCCTCGAGCTTGGGCATCGCCGAGATCCCCGGGTTCGAGGGGCCGCAGGGGGAGTTCCTCGGCCTCGCCGACTGCGCCATCACCGTGCAGCCGGGCGTCGAGGAGCTCGCGGGCATCGCGATCGCCTCGGCCGACACCGCCGCGACCCTCCTGGGCTGGGAGCCCCGCGTCGCGCTCCTCTCGTTCTCCACGATGGGCAGCGCGCAGCACGAGTCGCTCGAGACGGTGCGCGCTGCGGTCGAGCGCGTGCATGAGCTCCGCCCGGACCTCAAGTGCGACGGCGAGCTCCAGCTCGATGCCGCCATCATGCCCGCGGTGGCGGAGCACAAGGTGAAGCGCCCGAGCGAGGTCGCCGGGCGGGCGAACATCCTCATCTTCCCCAACCTCCATGCCGGCAACATCGGCGTCAAGCTCGTGCAGATCTTCGGCCATGCGAACGCCTACGGCCCGGTGCTCCAGGGCTTCGCCAAGCCCGTGTGCGACTTCTCGCGCAGCGCCCCCGTGGACGAGATGCTCGGCAACGTCGCCATGCTCGTCGTGCGCGCGGCGGCGCAGGAAGCGGGTGAGTAGCATGGAGCGGGCATATCGCATCCTGGTCATCAACCCCGGTTCCACCTCCACGAAGGTGGGCGTGTTCGAGGGCGACCGCTCGGTCTTCACCAAGACCGTCGACCACGACGCCGCCAAGCTGGCGGAGTTCCCGGACGTCTCCTCCCAGCTCCCGTACCGCCGCGAGACGATCCTCGCTGCGCTCGAGGAGAACGACATCGACCTTGCGACCATCGACGCCTTCGTGGGGCGCGGCGGCGGCCTCATGCCCGTCGAGGGCGGCACCTACGAGGTGAACGAGACGATGCTCGAGCACGCGCGCGCCGGCGCGAACGGCGTGCAGCACCCCGCGCAGCTCGGCAGCCAGCTTGCGCACGAGCTCGCGAGCGCCTACGGCAAGCGGGCGTTCGTGGTCAACCCGCCGGACACGGACGAGCTGTGCGACGAGGCGCGCATGACGGGCATCAAGGGCGTCTACCGCCACGTGCACCTGCATGCGCTCAACCTCAAGGAGACGGCCATCCGCCATGCGGCCTCCCAGGGGAAGCGCTACGAGGACTGCAACTTCATCGTGTGCCATATCGGCGGCGGCATCTCCATTTCCGCGCACCGTGCCGGCAAGATGATCGACGGCTACGACATCGTGGGCGGCGAGGGCATGATGGCGCCCACGCGCTGCGGCGGCGTGCCCGTGGTGGAGGTGCTCGACTACCTCGAGGCCGGCCACAGCGTGGACGAGGTGCGGCGCCTGTGCATGAAGTCGGGCGGGTTCGTGAGCCTGCTCGGCACCTCGGACGCCCGCGAGGTGACCGCGCGCGCCCAGGCGGGCGACGCGGCGGCCGAGCGCGCGTGGAGCACCATGCTCTACCAGATCACCCGGAGCATCGCCGCGATGGCGGGCGTGCTCGAGGGGAAGGTCGACGGCATCCTGCTGGGCGGCGGGATGGTGCACGACGCCGGCCTCGTGGCGCACATCGAGCGCACGTGCGGCTGGATCGCCCCCGTGAGCGCGTATCCGGGCGAGTTCGAGCTCGAGGCCATGGCATCCGGCGCCGTGCGCGTGCTCGCAGGCGAGGAGGAGCCCAAGGTCTACACCGGGGTGCCGGTGTTCCAGGGCTTCGAGGGGTGAGGCTCCGCGCCCACCCCTGGGACAGGGCGTCCCGCGCGGTGCGACACATGCGCCCGATGTGTTCCAGGCCATGGCACAGGCAGCAGGGTTTCGCTCTTAATGCGCTGGTAGCCAGCGCGTAACGTATCAATCAAGCAACGGGAAGGGTCCCGAGGCGAACAGGTAAGGAAGGTGGAATATGGTACACGGGAAGCTTGGCAAGCTCAGCCGGAGCGTCTCCATCATCGGTGTCGGCGCGACGCCGTTCATGAACATCAACGAGGATCCGGATCTGCTGGGCCTCACGGAGGGCGATTGCTTCGGCTACGCCGCCCTCAAGGCCATGGAGGACGCCGGCCTCGAGCCGCGCGACGTCGAGTACTTCTATCACGGCTCCGCGAACCCCAAGATGTTCAACGACGCGGTGACCCCCGCCATGCAGGTGGCCGAGTGGTTCGGCATGCGCGGCCGCGGTTCGGTGCACCACTCCGAGGCGTGCGCGACCGGCTACGTCGCCCTCGAGCAGGCCGTCATGGCGGTCGCTTCCGGCGCACACGACATCGTGCTCTCCGGCGGCGTGGAGATGGCCACGGGCCTGCCCGACGGCAAGAAGCCCGCGTGCTTCCGTCGCCCCATGACCGCCGAGGACATCTGGCCCGACCTCGACGCCATCATCGACCGCGCCTACACGCGCTACCTCGGCGGCGGCGCCATCGGCCAGGACGACTGGATCGACGTGTACCGCAAGGAGTACGGCCTCACCGCCGAGCAGGTGGACGACGTGCTCAACATGATGTCCTACCAGGGACGCCGCGCCGCGGCGCTCAACCCGCTCGCCCTCGAGCGCGAGCCCTTCGAGGACATCGCCAAGCGCTTCGGCTTCGATGACCCCATGGATTATCTGCGCTCGCCGTTCAACCCGCACACCACGCAGTACCTGCGCGTGACCGGCAACGCCCCCAGCGCGGACGGCGCGGCGTGCTTCATCGTCTGCCCGACCGAGATGGCCAAGCAGTTCAACAAGACCCCCATCGAGGTGCTCGGCGTCTCCGCCTCCTGCCTCGAGAGCGCCCGCCCGCACCTCGAGCGCGACGCCACCGCCGAGGCGGCCAAGCAGATCTACGAGCTCACGGGCATCAAGCCCGAGGACATCGACCTGCTCCTCGTGAACGACTTCATCCTCTCCTCGCAGCTGCTCGCGGCCGAGGAAGTGGGCTACCTGCCGCGCGGCGAGGGCTGGAAGTACGTCATGGAGGGCCGCACCGCCTTCGACGGCGACCGTCCCATCAACACGAACGGCGGCCGCACCTCCTATGGCCACGCCTTCGGCGCCTCGGGTGCCGCCGACGTCTACGAGGCCGTCATCCAGATGCGCGGCGAGGCTGGCGCGCACCAGGTCAAGAAGCTTCCGAAGACCGCCATGCTGCGCGGCTTCGGCGGCGGCCAGAACGTCCGCATCGCTGTCCTCCGCACCGTCGACGAGTAAAGGAGTGTTGTACAAATGGCGCTTACGCTTGAACGCAACGTCCTCAAGTTCTACCAGGGGCTTGAGCAGGGCATCATCTATGGCCGCAAGTGCACCGAGTGCGGTGCCGTGGAGTTCCCGCCGCATTACGCGTGCAACGAGTGCGGCTATCACGAGACGGAGTGGGTCGAGCTTTCCGGCAAGGGCGTGCTCAAGAGTGTGATCCTTCCCGTGTCGCTCAACGCCGACAACAAGCTCGCCGCCATCGGCGACTACTGCTTCGGCATCGTCCAGCTCGAGGAGGGCTGCGAGTTCAACTCCACGATCTTCGGCGTGAATGCCGAGAACGCGGACGCCATCCGCGCGAAGCTCCCCGTGCCCGTGCACGCGAAGTTCGTGCCCATGGACGGCTACACCACACTCCTCTTCGAGGTCGACAAGGACGCGCTGTAAGCCTTCGGCCCCACCGATCACCCCGTTGCGCGGGGGCGCGTCCCGTCTCCTCTCGCACCCCCGCGCCCATCTCGCGGCAGCGTTGCCGCACCGACCACATCGCAAACCTTCTTCCAGATAGGAGTACATCATGACCAAGGACGAGATCATCGCCAAGCTCATCGAGGACGCCGCCATCGTCTACAAGGCCGACGCCTCCACGCTCGCCGCCGACACCGACATCTCCGCGACCCTCGGCACCAACTCGCTCAACCGCATGGGCATGTGCGCCATGATCGAGAATCACTTCGACGTGGTGATCCCGCTCGCCGAGTTCGGCACGTACAAGACGTTCCAGGACCTCGCCGACATGATCGCCGAGCAGGACGCGTAAGCGCGCGTTTTCGAAAGGGACTACCATGGCTCTCAAGATCTCGAAGGAGCAGGTCCGCGCGCTCGTGGGCTTCTACTCCGGCACGTTCACCATCATGAGCATCCTCGTCCCGGTGCCGATCCTCGGCGCCGTGGCCCAGGCGTTCCCCGACACGCCCGCCATGCTCATCCAGATGCTCGTCTCCTGCTCGTCGTTCGCCGCCATTGCGGGCAGCTTCGTGTTCGCCCGCCTCGCGCGCTACATGTACCGCCGCACGGGCATGCTCATCTCCACGGCGATCTACCTCGTGGGCCTGCTGCCCGTCGCGTTCCATGACAGCATCTACCCGGCGCTCTTCGCCGCCATCGCCGTCGGCTTCGCCATGGGCGGCGTGCAGAACACCGTCGGCGCCATGATCACCGACTACTTCGAGGGCGACTCGCGCGGCCTGCTCTTCGGCCTGTGCTCGGTGTTCGTCGGCCTCGGCGGCACGCTCTACACCATGGTGGCCGGGCGCCTGGGCGCCGAGAACTGGTGGATGGCTTACTACACCTATCTCATCATCGCGGTCGTGCTCGTGGTCATGTTCATCGTCCTGCCCAAGGGCAAGAAGGAGGTCGCCGAGACCGGTAAGACCCAGCGCGCCCGCATCCCGCGCGAGGTCATCGTCGTCTCCCTCATGGTGTTCTTCTACTTCTCCTGCAACCAGGTTTTCAGCAACAACATCTCGATGTTCCTGGCTCAGACCGGCTTGGGCGACACGGTCATGTCCGGTAACGTCTCGTCGGTCAACACGCTCGTGGGCGCCATCGGCGGCCTGCTCGTGATCCCCGTGCACCGTCTCTTCAAGCGCCAGACGCTCACGGTGAACGCCATCCTCGGCGCCATCGGCGCGGTGCTCATCTTCACCGCGGGCAGCATCATGCCCGTCTTCGCCGGCGCGTTCGCGATGTCGTTCGCCTATGCCGTGTACAACGCGATCAGCTCGCAGTACGTCTCCGAGGCGTCCGACACCGTGGGCATGGCGTTCAACCTCGCCATCCTGAACTCCTCCGGCTCGCTCGGCAATTTCTTCTCGCCCATGATGATCGGCGGCGTGGCGGGCGCCTTCGGTGGCACCGCGGCCGATTCCTTCATGGTGTGCGCTGGGCTCGCCGCGATCGTCGGTGTTGTCTCTGCCGTGTACTTTGCTAAGGTGAAGAGCCCCAAGGCTGCTTCCACCGAGACCGAGGTTCAGGCCGGATAGGCTGTGAGCTGCGCAAATGGTACGCTAATGTGAAATAAGAGTCGGCGGGGGTACATGCATGCCCCGCCGACTTTTTTGATTGGTGTTGATTATCTTGATGGATGCACAGAACAAGCCGGCTGTCACCTATCGCTACTGGCGCGCCTGGCCGCTCATCCTCTGCTCACTCATGTGCTACGTCCTCACCGGCGTGGTGTCGAGCATCGTGAACGTGGCCTCCGTGCTCTTCGAGGCGGACCGCGGCTGGGATGCCGCGCTGCTCACGGGCGGGATGTCCGTCGCGTCGTTCATCAACGTCGTTACCGGCTACATCGCCGGGCGCATGGCGTCGCGCCGCTCGGCCAAGCCGGTCTGCATCGCCTGGGGCGTGATGTTCATCGCCGGCGTGCTCGCCATGGGTATATCGACGCAGGTGGGCGTGTTCGTGGTGGCAATGTGCCTCGCGAACGCCGCCGCGTCCGCGTGGGGCTACAACACCATGCCCGTGCTCATCACGCGATGGTTCCCCACCCGCAAGGGGACGGTGCAGGGCTTCGCGTCCATGGGCATCTTGCTGGGGTCCGTGTCCTCGATGGTGTATACCTGGGCGTATCGCACCCTGGGGCCCGCGCTCTCCACGGTGCCGTTCGTGGTCTTCGCGCTCGTGGCGCTCGTGCTGCTCATGGCGCTCATCTCCGACTGGCCGGAGCAGCGCGGGTTCGCGCCCGACACGATGGAGCGCTGCGCGCCGGTGGCGGATCCCGCGAGCGCGGAGCTCGCGGAGGATGCGGAGCTGGCGGCGGGCGCGGCGACGGGCGCGGCGGAAGCGACTGCGACGGCGGAGCTTGAGGAGGCGGGCGCCGCACGGCACGCCCCAGCGGCGAGCGAGATCAGGCGCTTCTTCGCGAACCCCGTGTTCGTGCTGCTCACCGTCGTGCTCGGCCTGCAGCTCGTGTTCTCCGGCGGCATCATGGTGCAGCTCGTGCCGCGGCTCATCGAGGTGGGTTTCACACTCGACCAGAGCACGCTCATCATGACGCTCACGTCGTTCCTCGCCTGTGCGGGAAGCTTCGGGGCGGGCATCATCGGCGACCGCTTCGGCGCGAAGGCGGGCGTGGTGCTCACGTTCATCCTGGGCGCGGTCGGCGCGGTCGCGTTCCCGCCGCTCATGCGAATCGTCCAGAACCGTGCGTGCGCGGATAACCCGCGGCACGATGTAAAAACACCCCAGGGGTAATTTTACATGCGTCTTCCCCTTGATTGCGAACATATGTTCTAGTATGCTGATGCCAGCAGACGTAAGGGGAAGGCTCGCTCATGGCATACGATTTCAAGCGCGCGTTTCGCGACCTGTACCAGCCCAAAGAGCAACCGGCGATCATCGATGTCCCGGCGATGAGCTTCGTCGCCGTCGCGGGGACGGGCGATCCCAACGAGCAGGATGGTGCCTACCAAGCGGCGCTCGCCCTGCTCTATGCGTTTTCGTATACCGTGAAGATGACCAAGAAGGGCGCGTGGCAGCCCGAGGGATATTTCGACTTCGTGGTGCCCCCGCTCGAGGGATTGTGGTGGACGGGTGTCGGCGCGTTCGACGGTGCGCGCATCGGCAACAAGCAGGCGCTCTCGTGGGTGTCGCTCATCCGGCAGCCGGATTTCGTCACGCCCGAGGTGTTCGGACGCGTGTGCGAGCTGGTCGCCCAGAAGAAGCCGGAGCTGGCGGGCGCGCTCGAAGCGGGGCGGCTGCGCCTGGTCCGGTTTGCCGAGGGGCGCTGCGCCCAGGTTTTGCATAAGGGATCGTACGACAGCGAGTCGGCGACGATCGAGAAGCTCTCCGCGTTCGTCGAAGGGGAAGGGTTCGTACCCGACATCGCATCGGGCGGGGAATCACCCGCAGGCCATGCCGCGACGGAGGCGTTCGATGCCAAGACGATGCTCGATGCGCTCGATGTGGACGGGGCGGTTCCCGCGGTGCGCCTTCATCACGAGATCTATCTCGGTGACCCGCGGCGCACCAAGCCCGAGCAGCTCAAAACGGTGATTCGGCACCCCGTGCGCGAACCCTAGCGGGGTGCGGCGCTACGCCTCACCCGGGTGCGACCCGGTGCAATCGGGCGCGCGTTGCGCTAAGCTAGTGCACCTTGCACGGATGATCGCCGGGCGCCGTGCGCGCCCGCGCTGCCCGGGCTCGCGCCCGGATCTCAAACCAGAAAGGCACCGCCTCATGGACATCATCGCCACGCTCGCCGCTGAGCTCGGCCTCAAGCCGACTGCCGTCCAAGCCGCCGTCGAGCTCATCGACGAGGGCAACACCATCCCGTTCATCGCCCGCTACCGCAAGGAGGCCACGGGCGGCATGGACGACGTCGCGCTGCGCGCCCTCGATGACCGCCTGACCTACCTGCGCAACCTCGAGCAGCGCAAGGAGGACGTCATCCTGCTCATCGGCGCGCAGGGCAAGCTCACGCCGGAGCTCGAGGCCGAGATCCGCGCCGCCACGCAGCTCCAGCGCGTGGAGGACCTCTACAAGCCGTATCGCAAGAAGCGCCAGACGCGTGCGCAGAAGGCGCGGGAGGCGGGGCTCGAGCCGCTCGCGAACATGATCATCATGCAGATCGCGCCCAAGGACGCCCAGACCCCGCTCGACATCGCCGCGGCCTACGTCACGCCCGAGGCCGCCGATGCCGGTTACAACACGCCCGAGAAGGCACTCGCCGGCGCGCAGGACATCGTGGCCGAGACGGTGGCGGAGGACGCCGAGAACGTCGCCGACCTGCGCTCCTTCACCGAGGGCACGGGCGAGATCGTGTCGGTTGCCGTGGATGCGACGGAGAAGACCCCGTATGAGCCCTACTATGACTTCTCCGAGCCGGCGCGCAAGATCCCCAACCACCGCGTCCTCGCCATCGACCGCGGCGAGCGCGAGGGGAAGCTCCGCGTGCGCGTCGGGGTGGATACGGAGGCGGCCGTCGCCCGCCTGGGGAGCCGCTGGCCGCGCCGGCAGGGCCCCTTCGCGCCGGTGCTCGACGCCGCCATCGCCGACGGCTACAAGCGCCTCATGGCGCCTTCGCTCGAGCGCGAGCTGCGCGCTAAGCTCACCGTGCGCGCGCAGACGGAGGCGATCAAGGTGTTTGGCAAGAACCTGGAGAGCCTACTCTCGGCCCGTCCGGTGCGCGGCGCTCGCATCATCGCGCTCGACCCGGGCTACCGCACGGGCTGCAAGGTGGCGGTGCTCGACGAGACGGGCAAGCTGCTCGACCACGGCGTCGTGTACCCCACGCCGCCGCGCCGCGATGTTGCGGGCACGAAGCGCGAGCTCGCGCGTCTCGTCAAGCGCTACGACATCAACACCATCGTCATCGGCAACGGCACGGCGAGCCGCGAGACGGAGGAGGTCGTGTCCGAGTTCATCGCGGAGCAGGCGCCGGAGCTGCGCTACACCATCGTGAACGAGGCGGGTGCGTCCGTGTACTCGGCAAGCGAGCTCGCAAGCCGGGAGTACCCGGACCTCGATGTGACCACGCGCGGCGCCATGAGCCTGGGGCGCCGACTGCAAGATCCGCTCGCGGAGCTCGTGAAGATCCCGCCCCAGTCCATCGGCGTGGGCCAGTACCAGCATGACCTGGATCAGGCAGAGCTCGCGCGCACGCTCGGGCACGTGGTGGAGGACGTCGTGAACCGCGTGGGCGTGGATGCGAACACGGCGAGCGCGAGCCTGCTGGGCTACGTTTCCGGCATCACGCCCACCGTGGCGCGCAACATCGTGGCGTATCGCGAGGAGCACGGCGCGTTCACCGACCGCAAGCAGCTCAAGGAGGTGCCCAAGCTGGGGCCGAAGGCATATGAGCAGTGCGCGGGGTTCCTCCGCATCGCGGGCGGCAAGAACCCGCTCGACGCGACGGCGGTGCATCCGGAGAGCTACGAGGTGGCCATGGGCGTGCTCGACCGTGCCGGGGTGACGGCGAAGGATCTCGCGGCGGGCGGCATCCCGGACATCGACCGCCGCGTGGGCAGCGTCTCGGCGCTCGCGGGCGAGCTCGGATGCGGCCTCATGACGCTCTTCGACATCATCGACGAGCTCAAGAAGCCCGGACGCGACCCGCGCGACGACGCGCCGGAGGTGGTGTTCAGCCGCGCGGCACTTTCCATTGACGATCTGCAACCCGGCATGGAGCTCACGGGCACCGTGCGCAACGTGGTCGATTTCGGCGCGTTCGTGGATGTGGGCGTGCACCAGGATGGCCTCGTGCACATCTCCAAGCTCGCGCGCCGCTTCGTGAAGCACCCGAGCGACGTGGTCGCCGTGGGCGATACCGTGAAGGTGTGGGTCGAGAAGGTCGATCGCGAACGCGGGAAGATCTCGCTCACCATGGTGGAGGGCAAGTAGGCACGCGGCGCTGGCTTCGCGCGTGGAGCGATGAGGCGACGGGGGAGGAGTAGCCATGACGTGGCGTGAGTATGCACGGTATGCGCAGATGAGCGCCGAGGAACTCGCGCACGATTGCGAGGTCCAGGTGTTTCGCGCGAAGGGCCCGGGCGGGCAGGGCGTGAACACCACGGACTCCGCGGTGCGCATGACGCATGTCCCCACGGGCATCACCGTGACCGCGCGCGAGACGCGCAGCCAGTTTCAGAACCGCCAGCTCTGCCTGCAGAAGCTCGTGCGGATCATCAAGCGCCGCGCCCAGCCCCCGCGTGTGCGCAAGAAGACGAAGGTGCCCAAGGCCGCCCGCGAGCGCCGGCTCGCCGACAAGCGCCATCGCTCCGAGCTCAAGCGCTCGCGGGGTGCGTGCGGCGGCGAGTGGTAGCCTGGGGTGAGTTGTAGGGCTACCGTTTGCGAGGTGGAGCCATGTGCATGAGGATGTGCGCGCTGACGGCGGACGAAGCGCAGGAGGTGCTCGACGCGCGCCTGACGCCGGGTTCCCATGCGCTTGATGAGGTTGATGATTTCGCTGATGTGGCCGACGCGTATCCTGGCTCGACGGTTGCGGCCTATGAGCGCGCGGAGGATGGCGCGCTGGTGACCGTGTCGCTCACCTGGGGATTTCCCTTGAAGGATAAGCCGCATGCGGTGTTCAACACGCGCCTGGAGACCGCGCTGCAGCAGGCGCGCGAGGGGCGGGGCATGTGGAGCTCCGCCATCTTGCAGGGGCGGTGCCTGGTACCGGTGCGCGCGTTCTACGAGACCCATGGCAGCGAGCGCGTGAAGAGCGAGCGCACGGGTAAGATGGTGCGCAGGCAGTACCGGTTCCGGCTGCCCGGCGCGCGAGCGTTTTTGCTCGCGGGGATCTATGAGGACGGATGCCTCTCGATCGTCACCGTCGAGCCGAACGCCAGCGTGGCCCCGGTGCACAACCGCATGCCGCTCGTGCTCGGCCCGGGCGAGTCGAGCGTATGGCTCGGCCCGGACTTCGAGCGCCTCGCGAATCGTGACGGGGTCGATCTGCAGGCGGAGCCTGAGCGGTAGGGGGCTGAGGCGGGGGCGGGGCGCATCGCTCTGGCTTGAGGTAACACGACCGACTTTGATGCGATTTCTTGTGCAGCGGCGCCTTCTCCGAGGCGCTATTTGAAACCGTGCCTCTCCTACTTGAGCCACCAGTCAACATCCACCGAGCAACGGTTGGTTGGGGACGGGTTCGTTTCAACCCATTCTGACGACAACGATCAGGCTTCATTGTTGTATCATCGAGCCACTCTTGGTTCTGCCAGGGGCGGTTTTTTCAAGGAGCAGGCTATGGCAAGCACGCCTATCGTAGCCCGCACACGTGGCGCCCACGGTTCAGAAACGCATGGTGGGCACGAGCCCGACGGATGTGATGGGCGCTCGGGGTGACTGTAAAATTTGAGAAGGGTGTCGAGCTCCGCTTGGGTTGTTATCCGTCAAGTTCGGTGAGCAGCTCGAGCCCCTCTTCGGAGGTTATGCAGAAATTGCCCGCGTGTCGTCTGAGCGCGTCATCGTGGGTCATAAGGAAGTTCGCGCCGACGGCGTCGAGCGCCGCGAGGACGAGATCGTCCTCGAAATCGTCGTGGACGCGCTTGTAGGTGAACGCGCCGAGCACCTCCGCGTGGCCGATGGGTGCGACGAGGGCTTTTTCGAGCACATTGCGTACACATCCCCAGGACACCTCGCGCGCCGCAGCGGCGATATCGGGCGTGATGTCCTTCCCGGCGCGCCGTGCATCGAGCTTCATGAGACTTGCCAGCTGATACGCCAGATCCTTGAGTGAGAGCGATGGGACATAGAGCGCGATGTCCTCGTGTCCGTACGCCATCGCTATAAACGTACTCACCGCATGGTGATGCGCGCCGCGTGCGAGGAAGTAGTCAAGCCAGATGTTGGTGTCGACGAGGATCTTGATAGGGGAGCGCACGTCCTTGCGCGGGGATTTTGTCATGCGAGCCCCCATTTCTCAAGCTGCTCGGCTGCGGCAAGCTCGCGAAGCTCGTCGTAATCGATGTCACCGCCCACTGGTTCCTCGATGCCGACCTTCTGATAGAAGGACGAAACGATCAAGGCGCCCTTGGATGCGCGGTCGGGTGTGCCACTGTCCATCGCACCGGCATCTTGATCAGCGCGCAGCAGATGCGTCAAGGCGGGTGGGAGCGTGCCCTGCACGGTGGCGTATTCCCACAGCGCGCGCACGACCTGCGACGGCGTGTATCCAAGCTCGGCGATAACGGCGTTGCCGGATGCCTTGAGAGCGTAATCCATCCGGACGTTCATCTGCACGGCAGACATGTCAGCCTCCTGCTATACGAATTCTGAAATAAGTATAGCATGACAAAAGAGCTGTCACCGTTCTCGCATTTGAGAAGGAATGGTGTCAGATGCCTTTATCATTCCTAGTTATCGACGAGGCCGTATCTGCCAGGCACTGGTGCGCAGGCATGCAAGCTGCTCAAGTTCGTTCAAAAGAGCCATCTAATTATGTCCGCACGGAGGAATATGGTTTCCTCAGTGACGATTTCCATTGGAAACGGAGGTGCGGAATATGGGGCTTGATGCGACGGTACGTTGCCGGTGCTTTGAAGAGGGAAAGCTCAAGCCGGGGCCGGTGCCCTATGATGACCTCTATGCCGGCGGAGAGGGCTATCTCGCGTCTCGGAGGCTTGATGCGAGGCGTGCCGAGCTTGGACGCCGTTGCTTCGCCGCCCGCTACGGCGAACTTGAGAAGGCGTTCTACGACTGGTCCGATCATTGTTGCGAACACGAAAACGGTGACTATGTAGTTGAATGGGTGAGTAACTGGGCGGGTGTTGCGGAGTTTGAGTCACGGGTCGAGGAAGCCGGTGGTGAGGCGGAGTTTCCTCTGCTGAGTCACATGCTCCCCCACGGAAATGGTGGCATCTATCCGGTAGAGCTTGCGGAGGCAACACTCAAGGAACTCGATCGTTTTCTAGAGATAATCACCAACGTTGATGAGTGGGTGCTCGTTGATGCGGAGACCGAAGAAAAGATTTGGACGTCGACGCCAGGAAGCACGTTCGCTTGGACGCGCGGTCCGTACGACGAGGTCGGCATGGCAGGCGGAAAGGTGTATTTCGAGCACGCCGGCCTCCCACGCGTCGAAACGACGCATTTCAAGCAGCGCCCTGTGGGCAAACCTGCTCCCAATGGTTACCAGCAGGTGTATATCACGTGTCTCGATACGGGAAAAGAGACGCTGACATTCGACGGTATCGGCGTTGGGGAGGAGAGGCGAGCGGAGCGCGAGTTCTACGTTACGTCGGAGAAAGCCCCCTTTCTGTGGGAGGGGAAGTACGGGACGGCGGAGCGGATCCGGCGACTGCTTCTCGCTTCGCTCGAGACCGGTAACCCCATAAGGTGGTGCTAGGGATGAAAGAGCCTCATATCGTTCCCGATAAGCCGTCGGTTCCCGTCCCATATCTGCACTATGAAGACAAGGATGCCCTCAATCGTCTTACGGCGTATAACAGGACAGTTCTTGGTAAGCGTCACGCTCGCCAGTGTGGTTGTTTCCACTGTGGGAGTCGGTTTCGTGCGGATGAGATCTCCGAGTGGATGCATGAGGAGGACGGCGATGATACGGCCCTGTGTCCATATTGCGGAATGGACGCCGTGGTTTACGGCACGGCGACGTTCCCACTCTCTACCGCGCTACTGTCGCAGCTGTATATGAGCTGGTTTGAAGAGGAGTATAGGGAGCGGCAGAAGCGCGCGTTGCTCATTCCGGACTATTCAAACAAGAAGACATTTCTCCAAAAAGGCATTCCGTTCTTGCTGAAAGACGAGCGATTCGTCCAGTTCGTCGACGAAATTGAGCTCATGCCGGCGAAGATCTGGTATTACCTTCAAGGTTATCATGCTTATGCTGGCGCGCTTAATAATAGTGTTGCCAAGTTCGAGGGCAAGAACGATCGATGCCTTGTTAAGTTGCGCGCTTTCACAGATGTGGATGGCTGCCTCCGTGTTGATATAACAAATTCCAAGGAGGGTCATCTTCCCTTTGAGCCAAGCACAGAGGGTGAGCTTCGACGCGTGTGCACACTTGTACAACAATATGGCAAAGAGTTGCACGGGGTGATAGAAGACCGAGCAACAAGGAAGATGAAGCTTTATGTTGCACGAGAAAAAGCATGATTTGCCCTACTGTCTTTGGGGCGTGGTGGCGAACGTGGTTGATGAAAACCTCTATAGGAAGAAATAGGTTACTTTATCATATGTGGTACGCAGCGAAGGGCGCCCATTCTGTCCAATTGCGTACTGACAAGATTATTCTGATGAGAATTATTCTACTGAGAATAATCTTGTAGGCTGCACTTATCGTGGACGACGTGGCTACGAAAGCCTGCGGCACGCCGTGGCGCGAGAGTCTGCCGGGGTGTCGCCTGGGGAATAAGCCTGTCTGGCCGCGCCCCCTACTCAAGCCACCAGTCAACGTCTACCGAGCACTCGACCTCGACTGGCTCGGGGTTCAGAGCGGGCAGCCCATCATTCTTCACGTCGCTGGGGCGCACATCTTCAAGTAGCCTGCGGCGGCAACAAAGCCGTCACGAACAATAAGGAGGCGGGGTAATTCTGGGCGCAATGGGTATACAATATCAGACAATGTAGGATATTGTAGTAGGGAGCAATCATGCCTACCGCGGCTGCAACCGAGTCCATTTCCGCAAAGCTCCGCAAAGACGAGAAGGATCGGTTCACCCTCATCTGTGACGAGATCGGCACGTCGCCGAGCAACGCTATCCGTATGTTTGTTTCCGCGTTCAACCGTCGCGGAGGCTTCCCCTTCGACCCGTCGAATCCCTACGGGTTCAGCCAGGAGACGCTGTCAGCGATGGATGATGCGGTGGCGGGCAGGAACCTTTCCGGCCCCTATCGCACCGTCAAAGAGGCTATGGCTGCCCTCGACGAGGAGTAGGCCATGCTGGAGCTGAGATTCACTACCAAATTCAAGAAGGATTACAGGCGCATCAAGCGACAGGGTAAGGATCTTTCGAAGCTCGAGCGAACTCTTGAGGCACTTGTATGCCAGGAAGTTTTGCCCGACGCGATGCGCGACCATTCGCTTGGGGGAACGTATCACGGGCATCGCGAGTGCCATATCGAGCCCGACTGGCTTCTCATATACCGCGTCGACGAGGATGGGCTTGTGCTCGTCGCGACGCGTACTGGGAGCCATAGCGAGCTGTTGGGGCTATGAGCTGCCTCTTGGCGGGAGTGATTAAGTAATCAACGGGTTTGCGAGGTGCCGCAATGAAGTTGTCCAACGACGAACTCGATGCGATTCTGGCGCGGGCGGGACTTAAATTGTCGCAACCGTATAGTCCTACAGGAACGTACCGAAACGATGACTATTTGCTTACACGCTGTGCGCGTTGTGGCGTGGAGGCGCATTATAAGCTGCAGTACATTCGCCACAAGAACAAGATAGGCGAGCGCACGTGTCGTGCATGCTACTGGCTCGCCTGGTATGGCAGTGCGCGCCAGCTATACGATAGGGGAGTGCAGAAGCTCATCGAGAGCGGCTACTCGCGTCGCGAGCTCATGCAGCAGGGCGTGCTGCGTGAAGAGTGCGGCCTCGATTGGAACAATGCTGCGCGCTTGGCGGAGGAACACGGGTATGAGCTCGTCGATTTGCTGCATGGCAATCATCCGGGCGATGACGTTTTAGTCGTACGATGCACCGCGTGTGGACGATTGCTTCCGCAGAGACCTGGGGATGTGGTGTTCGGCTGCCAATGCCGAAAAACTTTCAAGAAAGGTGTTGCTTTCGGCAGCGAGGCAAAGCAGCCGTGCACGTCTCGCACGGAGCGGAAAATTGCTCCGCGTACACCTGGTGCGGCGAGTATAATCGCGGCCGCCGAACGTCATGCGAAAGAACCGACACGATACATCTATGCTCAGGTGAAGGGGAAACTGGTCACGGACTTCCCGGAGTTACTTGCTGCATGGGACGACGATTCCTCTCCCGAGGGCGTTCCTGTTGTAAGCTCGCATTTGAGGCATTTCCGTTGCCCAAATGGGCATCGTCCCAACCAAACGCCGTATAGCTATTTGGTTGATGGTTGTATGGTATGCCGAGGCCTCCGCACGAAGACGGCGGCTAATCAAGAGTACCTGCGCGACACAAACCCCGAGCTTGCAGAAGAATGGGCTGAAGCCATTGACGGCGCGAAGTACACGCCGGATACGGTAAAGAGCGGGAGCAAACGCTCGGTGCGGTGGCGCTGTATGGCATGTGGACATGAATGGATTGAAACGGTGCGCGATCGAGAGAAGCGTATGAATAACCGCTGCCCCTCGTGCGGCAAAGTAATGGGATCCCTTGCGTGGCAGTATCCAGAGCTTGCACGTGAATGGAGCCCCCGCAATCCCATTAGTCCGTGGAATATCAAGCCTCATAGCAAACTAGATTTCAAGCCGGAGTGGGTGAGTGTGAGCGACCCGTCGCATGTGTGGTGCGAGACAGTGGCGTCGAGGATCAAGAAGATGACCCGAGGATGAACCACTGTCGCTTGCGATGCGTCTATGTTCGACGAGAGCGTGGTAGGGGTGGTTGCGGTGGGGATTCAGGTCATCTGAAGGACTATTTCATTCTTAGCTGGTGAGCAGGTTGTCGCCTTGATTTCCTGGAGTTATCTTGCTGCATGATACAATGTATTAAGTTGTATTCGCTTTCGGCGAGAGAAACGGTATGGGATTCCGACGGCTTGTCGATGATAGGACGAATCGAACTGCGATTGAGGCCTATTTCGCCAAGAGCGACATGCTCACTACGACTATTCGGATTCCTGCGAACCTGAAGGAAACACTTGCCGAGGAAGCGGCGTTCTTTGGCGTGAGTACGTCCGCTCGCATCCGGCAATGCGTCATCAATCATCTTGTGATAGAGGCAGGTGGGACGCAGTGAGCTGCAACTTCGATTTCCTTGCGGACGAGTTTCCCATACTTTCCTCCTACGGTAACCAGGCTGACGGCTACCGTAAGAGCGACCCCAACTCCGCCTTGATTAAGGTCGGCATGATTGGCGAGTCCATAGTCAACCTCATCTACGATTACACGGGGACGGCACTCCCCTCTGATCAGAAAGCCGTTTCCAAGATCAACAAGCTTGCGCGGGAAGGCTACCTTCCCAAGCAGGTGACCAACCTACTCCATGAGATGAGAAAGGCGCGCAACAAGGCCGTCCATTCCGGCTACGAGTCCCCCGACCTCGCGGACTCCCTCGTGCGTGTGGCGCACAGCATCTGCCTCTGGTTCGCCATGTCGTTCGGCTCGCGGAAATACGAGCTTGTCAAGTACGTAGATTCATACGCGGAACATGCGGTTGCAGGCAAGGCGAACCGGCAAAATGACGCCGAGGATGAAAGGCTTGAGAAAGAAACCCGCGAGCAGGCGAAAGCGGCGCCGCGTATTTCCAAGGCAGAGCGTTTGAAGCGCGTGCTTCAAGCTGAGAACCAGCGACCGAAATCCGAGGCCGAGACGAGGCTCATCGTCGACGGCGCCCTGTGCGACGTTGGCTGGGAGGCCGACACGCAGGTGCTTCGCCATTCGAAGGGAACGCGCCCGCAGAGGGGGCGCAACCTTGCAATCGCCGAATGGCCGACCGACTCCGCGAGTGGGCAGAGCGGTTTCGCCGATTACGCCCTCTTCATCGGGGAGCAGATGGTGGGCATCATTGAGGCGAAGGCGGAAAGCAAGGACATCCCCTCGGTGCTCGACGTGCAGTGCAAGGAGTACTCGAGCCACATCAGGCAGGATGATCGATGCTACTGCATTGGCGAATTCTCCGGTAGATACCAGGTGCCCTTTACGTTCGCGACGAACGGAAGGCCGTATCTTAAGCAGTACGAGCAGAAGTCGGGAATTTGGCAGCTCGACCTGAGGAACCCCTCCAACCCGCCCAAGGCGCTCGCAGGGTGGCCGAGCCCCGAGGGCCTCATGAACGAGCTTCAGGCCGATATCAAGGCGGCGAATGCGCGCCTCGCGAGCGAACCCGACGATCTATTGACGGACAGGGACGGCCTAAACCTCCGGGACTACCAGATTCGCGCCGTGAAGGCCGCCGAGGGTGCGGTGATAGCCGGTCGCAAGATGATGCTCATCGCCATGGCGACGGGCACGGGCAAGACGCGCACCGCGCTCGCCATGATTTACCGATTCCTCAAGACCGATCGCTTCCGACGTATCCTGTTCCTTGTAGATCGCGACTCGCTGGGAGAGCAGGCCGGCGACGCGTTCCGTGACGTGAAGATCGACCAACTCCTCACGCTTGACCAGATATACGAGGTGAAGGGGCTCGATGACGCCGGCATCGATCCCGAGACGCGCGTGTCCATCGCCACCGTGCAGAGCATGGTGAGGCGCGTGCTTTACAACGGGGATGACCTGAAGCCTGCCGTCACCGACTACGACCTGGTCATCGTGGACGAGGCGCATCGCGGCTACACCCTCGACAAGGAGATGACCGACGAGGAGGCGCTCTACCGCAACCAGCGCGAGTACCAGAGCCAGTACCGGGCGGTCGTCGAGTACTTCGACGCCGTGAAGATCGCACTCACCGCGACGCCCGCGCTGCACACCACTCAGATCTTCGGTATGCCCGTCTTCCAGTACACCTACCGCGAGGCCGTGGTTGACGGCTGGCTCGTCGACCACGACGTGCCGCACGCGCTCAAGACACGGCTTTCGACGGACGGCATCCACCTCGACCGTGGCGAGACGGTCGCGGTGTACGACCCGGTGACGAACGAACTTCTGAACGGTGCCGAGCTTAAGGATGAGCTCGACTTCGATGTGGAGGACTTCAACCGTCGGGTCGTGGACGAGAATTTCGACCGTGCTGTGCTCGAGGAAATCTCCAAGGACATCGACCCCGAGACGCCCGAGGAGCAGGGCAAGACGCTCATCTACGCAGTTGACGACGCGCACGCCGACATGATCGTGCGAATCTTGAAGGAGATCTATGCCGAGACGGGCGTGGACAACGACGCCATCATGAAGATTACCGCTGCTGCGGGCGGTGGGAGCTCCAAGCGCGTGCGCAAGCTGGTGCGGCGCTTCAAGAACGAGCGCTACCCATCCATCGCCGTTACGGTAGACCTGCTCACCACGGGCATCGATGTGCCCCAGATCACCACCCTGGTCTTCATGCGGCGCGTTAAGTCGCGTATTCTGTTTGAGCAGATGCTTGGGCGCGCGACGCGCCCGTGCTCTGCTATCCACAAAACGCACTTCGAGATCTACGACCCCGTTGGAGTGTACGAGGCGCTGGAGCCCGTAACCGCGATGCGCCCTGTCAGTGCGAATCCGAAGACTACGATTGAGCAGCTCATTGAGGGTCTTGACTATGTAGAGAACGACAGCGTGGCAAAAGCGCAGATTGATCGAATCATCGCGAAGATTCAACGGAAAATACACGCGATGAGCAGCCAATGGATTGTAGGCTATAGCTCTTGGAATGACGCCATAGAGCAGAAAGCCGGCATCTCGCTCGAAGACTTTATTCGCGATTTAAAAGGGCTGCCTCCGCAAGATGCAAAAGCGCGGATCACGCAACAGCGCGATATCCTCATAGCCCTCGATGAAATGAATATTAAAGCGAAGCACGGAATTGTTATCACCGACAAAGCAGACGTGTTGATTAGCCATGCGCGCGACTACGGAAGCGGTGTGGTACCGGCAGACTACCTCGATTCCTTTTCCAGCTACGTGCGCAACAACATGAACGAAGTCGCCGCGCTCAACCTCTGTGTCACGAAGCCGAGCGATCTCACGCGGGAGACGTTGAAGGAGCTCGAGCTTACCCTTTCGCGTGAGGGGTACACCGAGACGCGCTTGAACCGCGCAATATCGGACATGACGAACCAGGAGATGACAGCAGACATCATTAGCTTGGTGAGGCGCTACGCCATTGGTTCGCCCCTGGTGAGCCACGAGGAGCGTATCCGCCGCGCCGTGCAGCGCCTCGAGAACGCGCACGACTTCAGCAAGCAAGAGCTCAACTGGCTCTCCCGCATCGAAACCTACCTAATAAACGATTCCGTCCTGAACACCTCAGTTTTCGATACCGACGAGCGGTTCAAGAGCAAGGGCGGGTTCAAGAAGATCGACAAGGCGTTCCACGGCGAGCTCGCGAACGTCGTGGTCGAGCTGAACACCTACCTCTATGACGACAAGGAGCGGGTCGCATGACGACAACGGAAATCGTCGCAAAGCTCTGGAACCTCTGCAACGTGCTGCGCGACGATGGCATAACCTACCAGGAGTACGTGACCGAGCTCACGTACATCCTGTTCCTCAAAATGATGAAAGAGACCGGGCGGGAGGGGCAGCTCCCCGGGGGCTGCCGCTGGGACGACCTTCGATCGAAGTCCGGCGTCGAGCTGAAGAGCTACTACAAGAAGCTGCTCGACACGCTTAGCGAGAAGGGTTTCGGGAGGATCCGCGAGATCTACCAGGGTGCGTCCTCCAACATCGACGAGCCTGCCAACCTCGAGAAGATCATCAAGAGCATCGACGGACTGGACTGGTACTCCGCGCGCGAGGAGGGTCTCGGCGACCTGTACGAGGGCCTACTCGAGAAGAACGCGAATGAGAAGAAGTCCGGAGCCGGGCAGTACTTCACCCCGCGCGTGCTCATCGACGTGATGGTGCGCCTGATAAAGCCCCAACCCGGAGAGCTCTGCAACGACCCTGCGTGCGGGACGTTCGGCTTCATGATTGCCGCAGATGCCTACGTAAAGGCACAGACCGACGACTACTTTGACCTGAGCGCCGACGAGGAGAAGTTCCAGCGTGAGGAGGCGTTCACCGGACGCGAGCTCGTGCACGACACACACCGCTTGGCCCTCATGAACGCGATGCTCCACGGCATCGAGGGGAAGATCGAGCTCGGCGACACGCTCTCGCCGGCGGGTGCTTGCGAGCGGGCGTACGACGTTGTGCTTACCAATCCGCCCTTCGGGACGAAGAAGGGCGGCGAGCGTGCAATGCGCGACGACTTCACCTTCACCACGAGCAACAAGCAGCTGAACTTCCTGCAGCACATCTACCGTAGCCTGAAGCGCGGCGGGCGCGCCGCCGTGGTGCTTCCCGACAATGTGCTCTTCGAGTCGAACGTGGGCGACCAAATCCGCTGCGACCTGATGGACAAGTGCAACCTGCACACCATCCTGCGCCTTCCAACCGGCATCTTCTACGCCAACGGCGTGAAGACTAACGTCTTGTTCTTCGAGCGCGGGAAGGCGGACAAGGGGAGCACCACCGAGGTGTGGGTCTACGACCTGCGCACCAACATGCGCTCCTTCGGCAAGAAAAATCCGCTGAAGCACGAGGACTTTGCCGGGTTCGAAGTCGCCTACACCGCCGGGAACCGGCGCACGGTGAAGGACGAGCGCTGGCGCGCGTTCACGCGCGACGAGATCCGCAAGATCGATGCCGACGGCAACGAGACGAATAGTCTGGATATCGGACTCATCAGGGACGATTCGATCATCGACTATGACGAGCTTCCCGATCCCGTTGAGAGCGCTGAGGAGGCGATCGGCCAGTTGCAGCACGCCATGGACTTGCTTGCCGACGTCGTCGCCGAGCTCAAGTCCTACGAGGAGGCGTGATGGCGCGCAAGAAGCAGGCGAAGACGCCCGAGCAGCTCCTCGGGGAAGCGCTGGTGCCGTGCGAGGAACAGCCATACGCCGTGCCGGACAACTGGTGCTGGGTGCGAGCTTCTGCTGTACTCAGGCCGATGGAAACTGCGAATCTTGACGGGGAATCCTTTGATTACATTGATATAGATGCAATCGACAACAAGGCACGGGCTATTCGCGAAGTTAAAACCCTACCTGTTGAAAAGGCTCCTAGCCGCGCAAAACGTAGGGTGCATGATGGAGACACGCTATTTTCGATGGTCCGTCCCTATCTTAGAAACATTGCATATGTTGATAGCTCCCATGATGATTGTGTTGCGTCTACCGGGTTCTATGTCTGCTCCCCAAACGCTGTCATTGATCGTCGGTATCTGTACCACCTGCTTTGCAGTGACTACACGGTAAACGGGCTTACTTCATTCATGAAGGGTGACAACTCGCCATCAATTAAAAAAGGCGATTTTGACGCGTTCCCGCTTCCCATTCCCCCGCTTGCCGAGCAGAGGCGGATTGTCGAGCGAGTCGAGGGACTGTTTGCCAAGCTAGATGAAGCTGAGGGCGCTATCCAAAACGTGCACGCCTCCGCAAGACGTCGGAGGGTCTCTCTGCTTCATTCGGCATTTACCGGAGAGCTGTCAAAAAGCTGGCGAGAGGATCGGAAGCTTCCGGATTCATCTTGGAAAAATAAACGATTTGATGAGGTCGCTACAGTAAAGACGAACTTAGTTGATCCGGCAAAGTATCTCGATATGCCGCATATCGCTCCTGACAATATCGAGAGGGAGACGGGAAAGCTACTAGGGTTCAATACGGTATCTATAGATGGCGTTACCAGCGGCAAGCACCATTTCTACCCTGGTCAAATACTGTATTCAAAAATCCGTCCCTATCTGTCGAAGGCGATTATTGCGAACTGCGAGGGACTTTGCAGTGCAGATATGTATCCCATTGATGCAGAAATTAATGCCGTGTATTTATGGTACTACATGCTCTCGCAGGATTTTCTTGTTCAGACTTATGATGCGGGCTCGCGAACAGTATTGCCAAAAATTAATAAGAAATCTCTCGGTGCCATTCGTGTGCCAACTCCGGCCATCGATGAACAAGAATTTATCGCGGAGGTTCTCTCAAAAGCTATTACCAAATTGAATTCCACAGAGGAAGTGCTGCAGATTACATTGAAAAGAATCGGGGAGATTAAACGGGCCATCCTTTCACGGGCTCTCCGAGGGAGATTGAGCACCAATAAATCGAGCGACGTTGCTTCGAAGGAAATGCTGCTTGAACTGTCTAAGGTGTAATGACAATTTCAACAGGCTTTTCGTGGTGCATAAGAGAAAGGGAGCGAATGGCTACAAAGCCACAATTTACATACTATGACCTGCATAACCTCAAGAAAGGGCAAGTTGTTGTTGTCTCTTTGAAAGGTAGCGCAGCGAACGTGCGTTTGATGGATACCGCCAACTTCAATGCGTATCGAAATGGTCGCAAGCATCGTTATATCGGTGGACTTGCAAAGAGATCACCTGTGAGACTTGCTGTGCCACATGGTGGTCATTGGTACGTTACCGTAGATTTATTCGGACTTAGAGGACAGGTAAGATCAAACGTGAGCGTTGAACCGATGCCGCTGCCTACGATTAAGCAAAACGCTCCTCTTTCAAGTGTTCCCTCTCTTGTAAAAGACGAGGCGGCAGTTGTACCAGACGAAAATGGCAAAACCTACGATGTGTTCATCTCCCATGCTTCAGAAGATAAGGATGCCGTTGCAAGGCCACTAGCAAAGGCTCTTGAGACTGCTGGGCTTACCGTTTGGTATGACGAGTTCGAGCTGAGAATTGGCGACAGCCTGCGCCGAAAAATCGATTACGGTCTTGCCCACAGTCGATTTGGCATCGTTATCATTTCGCGAGACTTTATTAAGAAAGGGTGGACGAACTACGAGCTTGACGGCATCGTCACAAGAACGGTGTCTGGCGAGCAAGTTATGCTTCCCATCTGGCACAATATCACAAAAGATGAGGTCATTGCATATTCTCCGACTCTTGCCGACAAGGTGGCTCGTAACACTGAAACCGACAGTATTGAAGATATTGTCCATGAAATCGCTGCGATAATATTGGGGGATGAATAGCTCGTTTCTCGCGCGGCAGTTTGGCATGGCATCCTCAGACGCATGGGTGATTTCCTCTGTAGATGGCCTACACAAATGCCGGGTTATACGGATGTTGCCAAGGTTCTCGCACACTTTGACAATGGAATAGCGCTCGGATAAGAAAGGTGGGCCAGCTCGTTCCAGCATGATTCTAAACGTCGAGACAAGAAGCATGCCAAAGGAAAGCCCTGTATGATCCATGCGTTTTGACGACGTTCATGAATTAGAAATTAAAACGGCGTGGTACTGACGTCTTCTCATCATCCTTGTTTCAGCAGTTCCGCCAACGCCGGAATCTGCCCCTCATCTATAAGGTCGACGCGCGTAGGCATGCCGGGGCCAAACGTCTTGTCCTGACAAAGGGAGTGCGGATCTACGTATTCGTCTGCCTGTCGCGACAGCCCGATCGCCAGCCATCCTCCCTTTGTCGAACGTCCCTCAACACACAGATGGAGCTTGGTTCCCTCTTTGAACCCAACATAGAACTTGGTGACATACATCTCCCAGTCGGGGAAGTCGTTGCTTATTGTATCAACGAGTTCCTCGAAGAAATTGCAGCATATTCCGCCCTTTGCAAGGAGGGGATGGTTTTCTTCCAGCGTCCAGCCAGACCCTTTCTCTTGCTTGCTCTTGGGGCGGTAGAGGCCGACGATCGATTCGTCGAGCTCTGGATACGGCCAGATGCTCAAAGCCTCCTGGGCAAGTAGTTCGCTACGTTTCTCGATGGTCTTTTTGTCCCAGACCGTTTGTTGTGCAATGAACTTGTTTAGATGAAGGCTACTCGACTTAAATCCCTCGTTGGGAAGATTGAGCTTCTCTTCGAACGGGCGGTTGGAGTATTCCTGGTTGTACCCAGTGAGCGTGAGGTTGCCAAGCGTATTGCAGAGCTCGTCGTGAATCTCTGTCCAGTCCTTGCCAAGCATTTCCTGCCATGCCTCGGAAGTTTCGATGCTCTGTGGCATAACGTGCTCAATCTGTAAATTGCCGGGGACTGGTTCTTTTGGATTAAAGAACGACTCATAGCGCTCGAGGCAATACCGCCCCTTTGAGAAGCGATGATACAGGTCGCGTGTTTTGAGGCTTTCAACGAACACCTCATCGGTGGGGAAGTATGCCGTCATGTATTCACCATGAGAAAGGAGCATAGCGAGAACGTATTCTTTCGGGTTCTCGGCCTTTTCGAGTTCTTGATACATTCCCGCGAAGAAGTTGTTCAGGCCGGTGGTGAAGCGGCCAATGACGGCGCGCCGGAAGAGGAACGACTCGAGATACGTGCACAGTTCGATGAAATCTGCTTTGCTCAAGCGGCCAGATTCATAAAGCGCGTAGAGCGAGAGCATGAGCGGGCGGACGGGCTTAACTCCCAGGTTAGTAATTCGTCTAAAGACGGGCGCGAGATCGGGATCCTGCTCCTTGTCCATGAACATGCGAACATATCGTGTCGCATACCGTCGCAGCTCTTCGAGGAGCCCTTTGGGGTCGTCTTCAAGCTTGTTATCTTCGCAGTATCCCTTGAACTCCTGATAGGCTTCGTTCTCTTTTGGTGTCCTCTTAGGCACCTTGAGCCAAAGCCAGTACCAGATAAACGCGTTGAATTCGTCTTCACGCTGTTGGCCAAACATGAGCTCTATCGGACGCCAGTAGCTTTCGTACAGGGTGGTTTGGGTGTTCATGTCGAGCCGCATGAGAATGTAGTTGCGAATGAGATCGATTGGCGTAAGCGGTTTGCCCTTGGAGTTCATCGATTCAAAGATGAGCTGTGCGTTATCGGTTTCTGCGCTAAGTTCAGTGTCGATAATGAGCAAGTTTTTTACGCCGTTCCAAAGCGATTTGGCGTCGAAGTGCTTTGCCTGGATTTTGCGCTTGAAGAACTCGTAGCTGGATACGATTCGTTGGGAGGGGCTGTCTGGGAGGGGAGTCTTTCCTACGATGGCGAAAAGCGTTGGGCGATCATCTTGAGAAAGAACGAGACGATAGCGCGAATCACCGATGTAGTCATCATCGTTGTAGAGGTAGCGTTTACGCAGAGCGCTCACCTTAATGTCTTCGAGAAAACTGCCTCGAGTGACGTCCTCTTCAAGCCACTCGAAGAATGCGGCAAGAAGCAGGGACAACGTAGTCATGCGTTGCTGACCATCGATGAGCAGTTTTTTCTTAAGGGATGTTGCGGTTGTAGCGCTCTGCGGAGTATATAAGAACGAGCCGATGAAGTGCTGCTTGCCGTTCTTTCCCGCCCGCATGACGTCATCCCAAAGATCCTGGCATTCGCGTTCATCCCAAGAGTAAACGCGCTGGTATACCGGAATAACAAATTGAGTCAAATCGGATCCGAGCAACGAAAGGAATTGGGCTTCGACCGCCTTCATGCGACTTACCCTTTCTGGTAAAGAGGAGGAGAGGTAAGTTGATTATAGAACGAGAGGAGGGAATCTAGCAGGATGCCTGCAACATGTCCGTCGCGTCTGATCCTGTAATGTCGGACGAGCGATCACCTGGCTTCCCGCACCGGGGCTTTTTAAATGTGGATTCGTCTCATTCGTCATTCTCATGTGCGGCGCTCCGAGCGTCGGCGTCCGCTTCAGTCATCGCGACCTTTTCTAAAAGTTCCCTTTCGTTCATGGCCAGATATCCGCCCCTTACCTATACATCACCAGCGTATGGAACCCCTCCATGCTGCCGGAGAGTCCCTGACCTTGGATTGAGTTGAACTTCACGTCCAGAATCTCGTAGCCGTCGTCCTGCATGGCGGAAATGATCGCGTCGATTTGCCCGGTGTACTTGTTCTCGCATTCGAACGTCTGGTTCAGGAACTTCGAGAAGCTGTTCAGCATCACAACGTGCACCTTGCCGTCCTTGGGCGCGAGGCTCGCGCGCACGGTGTCGTTGTATTGGAATATGCCGTCGTTCCGGTACTGCTGCGCCTTGTTTTCAAGCTTTTCCTCACGCGAGCCGAAGATTCCCATGACGTATCCTTTCGAACTACATGCGGTGATGCGGCGGAGTTGCTGTTCGTTTATCTACCACTCCAGCTTCCGCACAACCCTGATAGCTGGATCAACCTCGGCGGCGAACGCATCGAAATCTGACATCGAGCCGACGATGCTGCCGTAGTGGATGGGCACCACGGCGCGCGGGTGCAACGTGTTCGCGAACGCCGCCGCCTGATGCGGGTCGCATGTGTACGTCCCTCCAATGGGCACGAACGCCACGTCGCACACCACGTGCTCGTTGTCCGGGTTCTGGTCGGTGTCGCCGGCTGCGTAGAAGCGCACGCTATCGACGGTGAGCACATATCCCAACCAGCCGTTTGCCCGCGGATGCATCCCCAAGCGCTCGGGCTCCACGTTGTAGGCACCCACCGCGTCGATCGCGATGCCCCGCAGTTCAAGATGCCCGCCAGCTTGCATGAAGTGTAGTCCAGCCGCCCCGATCGCGTCCGCGATCCCCGAGACCTCAGGTTCCATGCTCTTCGGAGCTACCAGCTCGGTGTGCTTGCCGGCCACGCGCGCGATGTCGTCCGGCGAACAGTGGTCGTAGTGCGCGTGGGTGATGAGCACGATGTCCGCGTCATGCGCCGCCTCACCATCGGTAAGGTGAAACGGATCGAGGTATATGACGGTGCCCTTTTCGCTTTGGATGCGAATGGCGCTTTGCGTGAACACGCGAACATTCTCAAGATCGGCCATGGTGCCCTCCTTTGGAAGCGTTTTCTCATTCATACCCGCTTTGCGTGCGGCGTTGTGGGGCGGTCGATTCGCGTTTTTGGGAAGCTGGACGCAAAAAGTGGTGGTGGAATTCAGATATGCGCGATTGCCACTCGCCGACGGTGCTTCTGAGCGAGGTCGCGGCGCGCAAGGGCCGACAAATTCTCGTAAAACGGTGCGATTTGGCTCAATGAAGCGTTTTTGCGGGAGGAGCGGCGCGTCAGGGTGATCTCGAGGCGCCTCCAATCGTGCATATCTGAACTGCACCACCATTTTTTAGTAAGTTAGTTCAGAAATGCGCGACTGGCGGCCGCCGAAATTGTTTTTCGGAGGTTACAGGTCGGCATCCGGACAGCGGTGATTAGCGGAATCCTGCGGAAACACCGCGGCTCCCGTTCAGCCGGGCTGCAAACGCGCGCCACACTGACCTCGCGCGCATCCCACAGTGCCGTCCAATCGTGCATATCTGAAATAAGTTACTAGATTTTGCGCCCAATCATGCGAAAACGAAGCGGCGGCATCGCGCGAAGTCGAATCATGCGATAATCGAGCGGGAAAAGCCACTATCAGATGCCGTGCGCCCTCGCGAGCGCCGTGTCTTACGAGGGGAGAACCCATGCGTATCGAATCCATCTACGACGAGTCGTTCCGCAGCTACGGCCGCGTGTGGTCGGATGTTCCGGCTGCGTTTACCGCGCCCGTCGCCCACGCGCTCGCCGAGCATGCCTCCTGCCCGGAAGACGGCACGAAGTACGAGGCGAGCGCGGCCGCGCTTGAGGAGCTCGCGATTGCGCCCGCGCTCAAGGGCCTGCTCTTCGGCGGTCGCCCGGCGCAGCTCGGCTGGTGCTGCGGGCATAACACGCACCTCAACTGCCTTGAGTATCACCGTTCGAGCGAATTCAACCTCGGTGCCAACGACTTCATCCTGCTGCTCGCGAAGCAAGGCCAGGTGAAGGGCATGGGTGCGGACGCCACGCTCGACACCTCGCTCGTGCGCGCCTTCCGCGTGCCCGCCGGCGTGCTCATCGAGGTCTTCGCGGATACCCTGCACTTCGCGCCCTGCCAGGCGGGCGACGAGGGCTTCCGCACGCTCATCGCGCTGCCGGCGGGTACGAACGGCCCCCTGCCGGAACTCGACCCCGAGCTCGCCGCCGCGGGCGACGCGCCGCTCCTCTGGGCGGCCGACAAGTGGCTCATCGCGCATGCCGAAAGCAAGCAGGCGGCAGCGGGCGCGCACGTCGGGCTCGTGGGCGAGAACATCGACATCGCGGCTGACATCGCCTAAGCGCCCCGAACGCGCCGGCGGCATCGCACTGCCAGCCGCCCCGCGCCTCACGCCTCGTGCGTGAGTCAAATGAACCCGTCCCCAATGACTCATGAAGGGAAATCCATGCCAAGCCTTGCGGAGGAAGTGGCCTCGCGCCGCACGTTCGCCATCATCTCGCACCCGGACGCGGGCAAGACCACGCTCACCGAGAAACTGCTGCTCTACACCGGCACCATCCAGAGCGCCGGCTCGGTGAAGGGCAAGTCGAGCGCCAAGCACGCGGTCTCGGACTGGATGGACATCGAGAAGCAGCGCGGCATCTCCGTCACCTCGTCAGTGCTGCAGTTCACCTACGGCGGCTGCTGCGTGAACATCCTCGACACCCCGGGTCACCAGGACTTTTCCGAGGACACGTACCGCACGCTCATGGCGGCGGACGCGGCGGTCATGGTCATCGACGGCGCCAAAGGCGTCGAGGCGCAGACCGAGAAGCTCTTCAAGGTCTGCGCGCTGCGCGGCATCCCCATTTTCACGTTCGTGAACAAGCTCGACCGCGAGATCCGCGACCCCTTCGAGCTCATGGACGAAATCGAGACGGTGCTCGGCATCGGCACCTACCCCATGAACTGGCCGATCGGCTGCGGCCGCAACTTCCGCGGCGTCTTCGACCGCGCGAGCCGCCATGTGCTCGCCTTCGAGGGCGACGGCCATGCGAACGCCACCAAGAAGGTCGGCGAGATCGAGGCCGAGCTGGGCGCGCCCGAGCTCGACGAGCTCATCGGCGAGGAGAACCACCATGCGCTCATGGACGACATCGAGCTCCTCGACGGCGCGGACCACGAGTTCGACCTCGAGGCCGTGCGCAAGGGCAAGCTCTCGCCGGTGTTCTTCGGCTCGGCGCTCACGAACTTCGGTGTGGAGCCGTTCCTGAAGGACTTCCTGCGCCTTGCCCCCGCGCCGAGCGCTCACACCGACGCGCTCACGGGCGAGCCGGTCGACCCGGTGGACCACCCGTTCTCGGGCTTTGTGTTCAAGATCCAGGCCAACATGGACAAGAACCACCGCGACCGCATCGCCTTCCTGCGCATCTGCTCGGGCAAGTTCGAGCGCGGCATGGATGCGCTGCACGTGCAGGGCGGGCGGAAGATCAAACTCGCGACGGGCACCGCCATGATGGCCGACGACCGCGCCACGGTGGACGAGGCGTACGCCGGCGACATCGTGGGGCTCTTCGACCCGGGCATGTTCTCCATCGGCGACACGCTCTGCGCCCCGTCCGCGCGCGTGCAGTTCGCGGGCATCCCCACCTTCGCGCCCGAGCACTTCGCGCGTGTCTCCCAGGTGGACACCATGAAGCGCAAGCAGTTCGTGAAGGGCATGGAGGAGCTCGCGCAGGAGGGCGCCATCCAGATCTTCCGCGAGATCGGCGCCGGCATGGAGAGCGTCATCGTGGGCGTGGTGGGCGTGCTGCAGTTCGACGTGCTCGAGCAGCGCCTGAAGAGCGAGTACCACGTGGGCGTGCGGCGCCAGCCCCTCGGCTACACGGACATCCGCTGGATCGCGAACGAGCCGGGCTCTATCGACGTGGCGGAGCTCAACCTCACGCGCGACACCCTGCGCGTGGAGGACATGCGCGGCGGGAAGCTCCTCCTGTTCACGAGCCCGTGGAACGTCGATTGGGCGACCGAGCACAACCCGGGGCTGCGCCTCTCCGAATTCGGCAACGTCACGTTCTAGACCGTAGGCATCGCTGCGCGGCGGCCCGTGCGGCGATGCCCGATGGGGCGCTACCGCTTGGGCTTGCTCGCAGCCGGCTCGGGAAGCTCGGCGGCGCAATGCGGGCAGCGCGTCGCGCCCTCCTTGACCTCCTCGAGGCAGAACGGGCAGGTCGGGGGCAGCATCTCGACCTCGATCTCCTCGCCGTCCTTGCCGAGCACCTTGCTCGTGAGCCCCTTCGTGAGGCCGGAGCCCAGGTTCTGGGCCTTATTGAACGCCTTCACGATGAGGAAGACCACGACGGCGACAATGAGGAAATTGATGATGGCGCTGATGAACGAGCTGAAATCGATGCCGCGCTCGGTGCCCGGGACGGGGATGGTGAGGCCGGAGATCTCCGTGCCGCCGCCGCTCACGAGCTTGATGAGCGGGTTGATGATGTCATTGGTGAGCGACGTCACGATAGAGGTGAACGCGCCGCCGATGATGACGCCGACGGCCATGTCCATCACGTTGCCGCGGTTGATGAATTCCTTGAACTCGGATATAAGGCTCATATGCGTTCCTTTCTCGAGGTCGGTCGCGCGGATCCCGCTGCCTGCCGGCCGCGGGGAATGCCCATGCGGGGCTATGATAACTGCATCCGGGGGAAACAACATCGTGTAAAGCACTCGTTGAGATGGGGCGCTTTTGTCCGCACCATAGGCGATACTCGATGCGGACGCTCGATACGGATAGCGAAGGGATGGGAGCCGTCGATGCGTGATGAGATGAGGCTCGCGCGCCGCCGCGCCGCGTGGTCGCTGCTGCTCGTCGTTGCGCTCGCGTGGGCGCTGGCGGGGGTCACGGGGTGTGGGCGCATCACCGCCGCCGCAGACGAGGGCAGCGCCGCCACGCCGGCTGCATCGAGCGTGCAGGCAGCGCCCGACGGCACCCTCGACGCCTCGGAGCTGCCTGCATACGACGGCGCGGCATCGATCGAGGTCGACGGCAACGTGCCCGACTTCACCGAGGAGGACCTCGATGCCCCCGCCGAAACGTATGCGGAACTCGACGACCTCGGCCGCTGCGGCCAGGCGACGGCCATCGTGGGGGAGGAGACCATGCCCACAGAGGACCGCGAGTCGATCGGCATGGTCAAGCCGAGCGGCTGGCACACCGTGCGCTACGACGACCTCGTGGACGGGCGCTACCTCTACAACCGCTGTCACCTCATCGGCTACCAGCTCTCCGGCGAGAACGCCAACGAACGGAACCTCATCACGGGCACGCGCTACATGAACGTCGAGGGCATGCTGCCCTACGAGAACGAGGTGGCGGACTACGTCCAGGAGACGGGCAACCACGTGCTCTACCGCGTGACGCCCGTCTTCGAGGGGGACGAGCTCGTCGCACGCGGCGTGCACGTCGAGGCCGAGTCGGTCGAGGACGACGGCGCGGGCGTGTCGTTCAACGTGTTCTGCTACAACGTTCAGCCCGGCGTCGAGATCGATTACGAGACGGGCGAGAGCTGGCGCGCGCCCAGCGCGGATGGGGACGGTGAGGCGTCGTCTGCGGACGAGGTCACCTACGTCCTGAACGTGAACACGGGGAAGTTCCACCGCCTCGACTGCTCTTCGGTGGACGACATGAGCGCGCACAACAAGCGGGACTACACAGGTACGCGCGACGAACTCATCGACCAAGGGTACGAGCCTTGTAGCAGGTGCAACCCCTGAGCCCGCGCCGCGCGGCGACCCGCCAGATTTCATCCCAGATATCCCGCAGCTCTAGGCTCCCGCTGTAGTACCATGGGCGCGTGTTTCGACCCATGCGCGCAGGGAAGGGGACCGCTATGAGCAGTTGGTTGGATGATGCCGTCTTCTACGAGATCTACCCGCAGAGCTTCCTCGATACGAACAGCGATGGCATCGGCGATCTGCCGGGCATCATCGCGCGCCTCGACTACGTGCGCGAACTGGGCTGCAACGCCCTTTGGCTGAACCCCTGTTTCGTCTCGCCCTTCGGCGACGCGGGCTACGACGTGGCGGATTACTGCCAGGTGGCTCCGCGCTACGGCACGAACGACGACCTCGTGCGGCTCTTCGACGAGGCGCACGCGCGCGGCATGCACGTCCTGCTCGACCTCGTGCCCGGGCACACCTCCATCGAGCACCCGTGGTTTCGGGAATCGGCCAAGGCGGCGCCGAACGAGCTCTCCGGCCGCTACGTGTGGACGGACAGCGTGTGGACGCCGGTGGGGGATGTCCCCGGGGTGAACGGCGTCCTGCGCGGCGTCTCGGAGCGCGACGGCGCGGTCGCGGTGAACTTCTACGCCTTCCAGCCCGCGCTCAATTACGGCTTCGCGGAAGTCACCGAGCCCTGGCAAAGCGCCATGGACGCGCCCGAGGCGCTCGCCACGCGCCAGGCCATGAAGGACGTCATGGCGTTCTGGCTCGAGCGTGGCTGCGACGGCTTCCGCTGCGACATGGCCGGCTCGCTCGTGAAGAACGACCCCGGCCAGGAGGGCACCATCAAGGTCTGGCAGGACATCCGCGCGTTCCTTGACGACGCCTACCCGGACGCCGTGCTCATCTCGGAATGGGGCGAGCCGGACAAGACCATCCGCGCGGGCTTCCACATGGACTTCCTGCTGCAGTTCGGCACCTCGCACTACCTCGACCTCTTCCGCTGCGAGCACCCGTGGTTCGCGCGCGAGGGAGCGGGCGACGCGAGCGCGTTCGTGGCAACCTACCAGCGCAACCTCGACCTCACCGACGGTCGCGGCCTCATGTGCATCCCCTCGGGTAACCACGACATGGAGCGCTTGCGGCGCTTCCTCGACCCGGAGGAGATGAAGCTCGCCTTCGCGTTCATCATGTCCATGCCGGGTTGCCCCTTCGTGTACTACGGCGACGAGATCGGCATGCTCCACCTGGACGTGACGTCGGTGGAGGGCGGCTACATCCGCACGGGCGCGCGCTCGCCCATGCAGTGGGGCGCCGGCGGGAACCTCGGGTTCTCGAACGCGCCGGCGAGCGAGCTCTACATCAGGCAGGATGATGCGCCCGATGCGCCGACCGTCGAGGCGGAGATGGCCGACGAGCAGTCGCTCTGGCACGAGGTGAAACGGCTCATCGCGGTGCGCCGCGCGAACCCGGCGCTCGGCGCGAAGGGCGCCATCGAGTTCGCGTACTGCGAGCAGGGCGCCTACCCGCTCGTGTACGTGCGGAGCGAGCGCGACGCGTCCGGCGAGGTCGTGCCGGGCGGTCAGCGCGTGCTCGCGGCGCTGAACCCTGCGGCGCGACCGGTCGAGATCCCGTGCCCTTACGAGGCGGCGCGCGTGCTCTACGCGCTCGGCGCGGGCGAGGGGTGCCGGCTTGCGGACGGCCGCCTGCGCATGCCCGGCGCGAGCGCCGTGTTCTTCGAGCTCGTGGGGTAGCGCCCGCCGCGCCCGACCATACCTCGCTCTACGAAAACGCCCCGCCGACCTTGGTCGACGGGGCGTTCGCGTACCCGGTATGACGGCACCCGGCGCACGAGGCTCAAAAGCGCCGCCCTGAGCCCCGGCATCGCGCTGCTACGAGGAGGTCTTCACGCGGCCGGAGTGCTCGGGCGTGATCTCCATGGTCTGGAAGCGGTGCTGCATATAGGCGTTATCGAAGTTCTTGGCGTAGAACGTCTGGACGGGGGTGGTGTCCGGGACGCCCGAGAGCCGCTCGAACCAGCAGTCGAGCGCCTGGAGCGTCATGACGCCGTTCACGAGCATGAGGATGAAGCAAACCGTGGTGAGCGAGTAGCGCAGCTTCCAGGGGATGAGGTTGATGAGCTTGAGGAGACGCGGCAGGCAGAACTTGATCCACACGAAGCCGAGCGTACCCCACATGCACATGAAGAGCGTCGAGGTGCGCCCGCCCGTGATGACGGCGATGGGGTCGGGGAAGAGGCCGAAGATGGTGGAGCCGCTGTAGTTCCACGCCGTGGCGCCGAAGCCCACCTGCATGAACCACGCGGTGGCCGCCTCGAAGAGGCCGCCGATGACGGCGCTCACCAGGAAGATGATGATGGGGTTGGCGCGGTAGAAGCGGTTGAGCGCGACGGTCATGAGCAGCGCGCCGAAACCGTAGATGGGCGAGAAGGGGCCGAAGAGCAGGCCCGCGCGGTCCTGGTAGACGCCCGGGTCGACGACGACCATGTGGTAGACGGTCTCGATGATGAGGCCGAGCACGCTGCACACCACGAAGACCCAGAACAGGTTGAAGAAGTTGAGCTCGATGAAGCCCTTGCCCTCGGGGTCGCGCCCGAGCATGCCCTCCTTGGCCGCCTCGCGGTCGGCCAGGTCGCGGAGGTCGCGCTGCAGCTGGCGCTCCTGGCGCAGGGCCGGGTCGACCGTGACGGAGAGCGCGACGAGGATCACGAGCTGGATCGCCGGCTGGATGAGGTGCGGCCCGATGCCCTGGAGCATGACGTCGAGGATGATCTGCGCCACGGTGAGCGCGATGAGCACATGCGACCAGCGGCCCGCGTTGCGCCGGCGGTTCCGGATCAGCGAGATGCCGAAGAAGACGAGGCAGGCACCGTTCACGACGGCGACGACGCCCGAGAGCACCATGGTGATGACGGCGAGCGTGATGTCTCGGCTGCCGACCGAGACCTCGCTGCTGCCGGACGCGATGACGAGCGCGATAAGGGTGATGAGCAGGGCGGTCAGCCCGACGGTGATGAGGCCGCTCAGGGTGCAGAGCAGACCGTACACCTTGACGATGAGCGGGAGCTTGCGCTGCTCCTGCGTCGTGGGCACGTTGGGGTCGAGGTCGTTTCCGGGTAGGTCGAGGTCGGGTAGCGGGTGCTTGGTGGGTTCGCTCATGGTGTGTCCCTTGTCTCAGAGCTAGAATCGAGTGGTATATACCCGTTATTCACGTGCGCGGGACGGATGCGTGCCCGTAGCTCGCGCGCGATGGCGTCATCGGATGGTTTATCGTGTTGACGGACGCGCCCGTTGGCCGATAATCATAAGACGTTTCATGCGTTGCAAGGTGGACGCCGTCCGCCTGGCGAAAGGGGTTCTATGTCAACCAACTGCAAGATCGTGAAGGTTCTCTGCCTGGTGCTCATGGTGCTCGGCATCGCTGCGGTCGCCCTGGGTATCGCCTCGTTCCTGGGTGCCCCCGAGATCGGCTCCGCGGCGAACGAGGGAGTCGTTCCCATCCAGGTGGCGAGCGTGGTCATGGCCGTCGCCGGCGCGTTCGAGCTCGTCGCGGGCTTCCTCGGCGCGCGGGGGGCGAACAACCCGGCGCACCTCATGTCGTTCATCGTGCTCGGCACGGTGCTGGTGATCGTGAACGCGGGCGAGGTTGCGCTCTCGGTCATGGGCGGTTCCGGCCCCGTGTGGGTGAACGCCGCGTATGCCGTGCTCGTGCTCGTCGCCGTGCTGTTCGCGGGCCGCGCCCGCCGCGAGGCGCTCGACCGCTAGCGAATCGCCGCGCGCCGGTCGCGCCGAAGCGGCGTCAAAGCCTATAGCGCGCGAAGCCCCCGGTTCCCTAGGGTTCCGGGGGCTTCGCGCTATCTCGGGTCGATATGATGGGGCGCCTCGCGCCGCGCGGCGACGTGCACCAAGCGCCGCGCGGCCACCGCGCTACAGGCGCTCGGCGAGGTCGAGGATGAGGCGCTCGGTCTTCTCCCAGCCCAGGCACGGGTCGGTGATGGACTTGCCGTACACACCGCCGTCGATGGGCTGGTTGCCGTCCTCGAGGTAGCTCTCCACCATGAAGCCGCGCACGAGCCGGCGGATCTGGTCGGAGCGGCGCATGGAATCGGCGACCTCGTGGCTGATGCGGATCTGCTCGAGCGGGCGCTTGCCGGAGTTGTCGTGGTTGCAGTCCACGATCACCGCGGGGTTGGCGAAATCGGCCTCGGTGTACTTCTCGGCCAGGCGCTCGAGGTACTCATAGTGGTAGTTGGGGTAGTTAAGCCCGTCATCGCCGATGTAGCCGCGCAGCACCGCGTGCGCGAGCGGGTTGCCCGTGGTCTCGACCTCCCAGTTGCGGAACAGGAAGGTCTGGGGCTGCTGCGCCGCGTAGATCGAGTTGAGCATGACGCTCGTGGAGCCGCCGGTGGGGTTCTTCATGCCCACGGGCATGGGGACGCCGCTCGCCACGAGGCGGTGCTCCTGGTTCTCGACGGAGCGCGCGCCCACGGCGATGTAGCCCAGCACGTCGATGAGGTACTGGTAGTTGGTGGGGTAGAGCATCTCGTCGGCGGTGAACATGCCGGTCTCCTCGGCCACGCGCAGGTGCATGCGGCGGATGGCCTTCACGCCGCCCAGGAGGTCGGAGGGGCCCTCGGGGTCGGGGTTGTGCAGGAGCCCCTTGTAGCCGGTGCCCTTCGTGCGCGGCTTGTTGGTGTAGACGCGCGGGATGATGAAGAGGCGGTCGCGCACGCGGTCGGCGAGCGCGGCGAGGCGCGTGACGTACTCGAGCACGGAGTCCTCGCGGTCGGCGGAACACGGGCCCACGATCACGAGGCGCCGGTCGTCCTCGCCGCGCAGGATGGCCGCGACCTGCTCGTCGAACGCCGGTTTCTTCGCGGCGGTCTCGGCCGAGAGGGGCATCTCCTGGCGGATCTCCTTGGGGATGGGCAGCAGGCGCTTGAATTTCATGGACATGTCGGTGTTCCTATCTTCTCTTCTCCGGTCGGTGCGGCGGGGCTCCGTGCGAGCTGCGGTCGCGCCGGCCGATGGTGCGTGATGCATCATTATGCCGCCGTCTTGCATGGAGCGGGGCATCGCTGCGCGCTCGAAACCCACTTGTTACGCGGCGCGTGGGAGGGGCTCGGATTCCCGGAGCGGATAGGAGCGCGGCCATGGCCGGCCCGGCTCGCGCTATACTCGGTGTTCACCTAAGAATCGAGGCGAGAGATGGTACGTGATGCGCGCCGCGGACGGAGCGGCGGAGAGTACATGGTTTCGGATGTCGTCCCTGCGGCGGAGCGCCCACCGTTTTGTGCGCCGGCACACACGACGGGTGTGGTATTCGAGGGCGGCGGCTTCCGCGGCCTGTATACCGAGGGCGTCTACGACACCTGGCTCGAGCAGGGCATCTCCGCCACGCACGTGATCGGCGTCTCGGCGGGCGCGACGTTCGGCTGCAACTACAAGTCCCGCCAGGTCGGCCGCGCGCTCAGGTACAACAAGCGCTTCTGCCGCGACCCGCGCTACATGGGGATCAAGAGCCTCATCACCACGGGGAACTTCTTCAGCCGGGACTTCGCCTTCGGGCGGCTGCCTTGGGAGTTCGACGTGTTCGATACGCCCACGTACGCGGCGAACCCCATGCGCTTCACGGGCGTCGCGACGGACGTCGAGACCGGCGAGGCCGTCTACCATGGCCTGAACGCGGGCGATACGGTCGATGTCGAATGGATGCGCGCCTCCTCCGCGATCCCCGGGCTGTCGCGCCCGGTCGAGCTCGAGGGGCGGAAGCTCCTCGACGGCGGCATGGCGGATTCGATCCCCTTCCGCTGGATGCTCGACCAGGGGTACGAGCGCTGCGTGGTGGTGTGCACCCAGCCGGCGGGGTACCGCAAGGAGCCGAACGAGCTCATGCCCGTGCTTCGCGTGCTGCTGCGGCGCTACCCGGCGCTCGTGGAGCTGCTCGCCAACCGGCACGAGCGCTACAACGCCCAGCTCGATGAGCTCGCGGAGCTCGAGCGCGCGGGCGCGGTGTTCGTGATCCGCCCGAGCGAGTCGGTGAAGGTGCCCATCACCATCAAGGACCCCGCCGAGCTCGATCGGGTGTACGAGGTCGGCCGCCGCGACGGCGCCGCGACGCTCGACGCGCTCCGCGCCTACCTCGCCTAGATGATAAAAAGCAGACAGGCTGGTTTTTATCATCTCGCTTTTGTCCGGGCGGCGCGGTAGGCTACCTGTCGAGGCAAAAGGAGGCGTTGCGATGAACGAGATCAAATGCCCCAAGTGCGGGACGGTGTTCCAGGTTGATGAGCGCGGCTATGCCGACATCGTGCGGCAGGTGCGCGACGAGGAGTTCAAGCGGCAGCTCGCCGAGCGCGAGGAGCTCATGGCGCACGAGCGCGAGCAGGCGGTGGAGCTCGCCAAGCAGCAGGCGAAGCGCGAGCTCGACCAGCAGGTCTCCGAGCGCGAGACGCAGCTCGCGGACCTGCGCGCCCAGCTCGACGCCGCGCGGCACGAGCAGGAGCTCGCGAGCGATAAGGCGGCCGCGGAGGCGCGCGAGGCGGCGCAGCAGCAGGTCGCGGAGCTGCAGCGCACCTGCGACGCGCTCCGGCACCAGCTCGAGGAGGGGCAGGCGGCGGCCAAGCTCCAGGAGGCGAGTGCCCGCGCGGAGCTGCAGGAGGGCATCTCCGCGCGCGACGCCGAGATAGCGCAGCTCAAAGCGCAGCTCGAGGCGGCGGCGAACCAGCAGCAGATGGCGCTCGATCGGGCGGGGGCGCTCGCCGAGCAGCGCTTGCAGGAGGAGCTCTCCCAGGCGCGCGCCGACGCGGCCGAGCAGCAGGCGAAGCTCCAGCGCACCGCGGACGACCTGCGCGCCCAGCTCGAAGGCCAGAAGAAGGACGCGGAGCTCGCCACGACCCGTGCCGTGGCCGCGGTGGAACGCGAGCGCGACGAGGCGCGGTCCGCGCTCGCCAGCGAGCGGGCGCTGCGCGAGAGCGAGCGCCGGCAGCTCGAGGCGGCGCACGCCCTCGAGCTCGAGCAGGAGCACAAGACGCGCGACGAGATCGTGCGCCTGCGTGACGAGGAGATCGAGCGCCTGCGCGACATGAAGGTGCGCCTCTCCACCAAGATGGTGGGCGAGTCGCTCGAGCAGCACTGCGAGGCCGAGTTCAACAAGGTGCGCATGGGCATGTTCCCGAACGCGTACTTCGAGAAGGACAACAAGGCGGTCGCCACGGAGGACGACGCGCGCGCCACGAAGGGCGACTTCATCTTCCGCGACTACGCCGACGACGGCACCGAGTTCATCTCCATCATGTTCGAGATGAAGAACGAGAACGACGCGACGGCCTCGAAGCACAAGAACGAGGACTTCTTCGCGAAGCTCGACGCGGACCGCCGGAAGAAGGGCTGCGAGTACGCGGTGCTCGTGAGCCTGCTTGAGCCGGAGAGCGACCTCTATAACGAGGGCATCGTGGACGTGAGCTACCGCTATCCCAAGATGTACGTCATCCGCCCGCAGTTCTTCATCCCGTTCATCACGCTTTTGCGCAACGCGGCGCAGAAGGCGATCGGCTACAAGCGGGAGCTTGCCGAGCTGCGCCAGCAGAACGTCGACGTCACGAACTTCGAGAAGAAGCTCGAGGAGTTCCAGTCGGGCTTCTCCACGAACTTCGAGCGTGCGAACCGCAAGTTCAACGAGGCGATCGAGGGCATCGACAAGACGATCGGCCAGCTGCAGAAGATCAAGGACGCGCTGCTCTCGAGCGACCGCAACCTGCGCCTGGCGAACGACAAGGCGCAAGGGCTCACCATCCGCAAGCTCACGTACAAGAACCCCACCATGAAAGCGGCGTTCGAGGAGGCGCGCGAGAAGCGCGTGGAGCTCGATGGGACGGATGGCGAAGCCGACGCGTGATGCGCGCCGATGCGTTCTGATACCATCCAGATGAACTGGTTGTATCGCTGTGATGGTGGTGGCATATGAACCGGATACGACAGGTGCTGTTGGGCGGCGACCTTGATCCCGAGGTGCTCGAGCAGGCCGAGCGCTCCTCGTTCGTGCGCGTCGACAACCCATTGCGCCAGTACTCGTCCTTCTTCCTGCGCCTCATCATCTCCGCGGTCATCGCCACCGCCGGCGTCGCGGCGGACTCGGCGACGACGATCATCGGCGCGATGCTCGTGGCACCGCTCATGTCGCCCATGCTGGGGACGGCGCTCGCCGTCGCCGTGGGGCGCCCGCGCCAGGCGTTCAGCACCTTCGCGCTCACGGTGCTCGGCATGGCCATGGCGGTGATCGTGGCCATAGGCGTCACGGCGATCATCCCCGTCGATGTGGACATGAGCACGAACTCCCAGGTGCTCGCCCGCACGTCGCCCCGACTGGTCGACCTGATTATCGCGCTCGCCTCCGGTTTCGTGGCGGCGCTCGCCTCCATCCGCAGCGACATCCCCGACGCGGTGCCGGGCATCGCCATCTCGGCGTCCATCGTCCCGCCCCTCTGCGTGGTGGGCGCCGCGCTCTACGAGGGGTCGACGGTCTCCGCCCTGGGCGCCTTCCTGCTGTTCATCACGAACTACATCGCCATCCAGGTCACGGGCGCCGCGGTGTACCTCGCGGCGGGCGTGGGCACGCGCGCGTTCTCCGTCATCGAGGGCAAGGCGCGGAACCTGTGGTACGGGGCGGTCGCACTCGGCGCCGTGATCGTGACCCTGTCGCTCGCCGCCACGAGCTTCTCGGTGGTGCACGAAGCCGATCAGCTGCGCACCGTACAGGGCGTCGTGACGGAATGGATCGACGGGACGGATTGGCGCATCTCGGGCTTCGACCTTGAGGACGGGGCGCTGCACGTGAGGATCGCCGGCACGGGCAGAGAGCCCAGCGTCGAGCGGCTGAACCGCGAGCTTAAGGATGCCGGCGTCGAGCTCGACGAGGTCTCGCTCTCCGTGGAGGAGGAGCGCCGCGTCGTGAACAGCGACTGATGCCGACCGGCCGCCGGCCTTCATCGTGTTGATTGTCTACAACATGCCGTGTGACGCGGGGTGCATGCGACAATAGGCCGATCGATTCGCGCCGAGGGCCTCGGCTGCTTGAGATGGAAGGGCGTTGCCGTGGAATTCGTCATCCTGTACCTGCTGGTGAACATCGCGGCCGGCGCGCTCGCCTGCTTCATGGGCAAGCGCCTGTTCTACCTCATGCTCGGGGTGATCGTGTTCCTCGGCGTGTTCAACGTCGCGCTCTCCGCGACGGGCGGCGATTCGATCGCGCTCGGTGTGGCGGCGGCGCTCGGCTTGGTGGCCGCGCTGCTCTCCAAGTTCGCCTACAAGGCGGGCGTGTTCCTCGTGGGCTTCGCGGCCGGCGCGGCGCTCGGGTTTCTCGCGGGGATGCTCGTGCCCGGGGCGGGCGCGCTCCTGTGGGTCATCATGCTCGCGGTGGGGGTGCTCGTGGGGCTTGCCGCGCTGCGGCGGTGCGACCTCTTCGTGCGCATCGGCACGGCGTACACGGGCGCGACCTTCCTCGCCTCGAACGTGCTCGCTGCCATGCTGGCGTTCCCGCAGCTGATGGCCTGCGCCGTTCCCGGCGACGCGCTCGCGACGTTTGACGCGCTCTCGACCTACATCGGCGGCACCTTCTCCGAGGCGTTCGCCAGCCCGATGCTCGTCGCGACGGTCATCCTGGCCATCATCGGCGTCATCGTGCAGGGGCATACGAAGGTGAACGAGTAGGCAGGGGCTCGCTTCACGCCCGCAGGAGACCTGCGGTACCGCGCACCCCGCCGTGCGCACGGTACCGCTCGCCGCCCAAGCGCGTTAGCTCGATTGCCCCGTGCGCCTTGCGGGTACCCTTCCCATACTTGTTCATGCAGGGAAGGAGCCGCCATGGCACATGTCACCGAGACGTATGTGGATTACGCTGGATTCAAGACCTACTGCAAGACGTTCACGCCAGACGATCCGCAACCGGGCAAGAAACCGCTGCTCATGCTGCACGGCGGCCCCGGGGCGTGTCACAACTGCCTGCTCACGTATGCCGACATCGCGGATCGCTATGGACGCACGGTGGTGTTCTACGACCAGATCGGCTGCGGCAAGAGCGCGATCCCGCACCAGGAGGACGACTTCTACACCTGCGATCTGTGGGTGAACGAGTTCTACGCCGTGCGCGAGGCGCTCGGTCTCGACGACATCCACCTCTTCGGCAATTCGTGGGGCGGCATGCTCGGGATGCTTTGCATGCTGCGCGACGACACGGGTGTGAACTCGTTCGTGATCAACAGCTCGCCGGTCTCAATCGATACGTGGCTCTCGGAGGCGCGACGCCTCATCACGTTCCTCCCGCAGGAGATGCAGGATGCGCTCGAGGAGGCAGAGCGCACGGGCGACTACGAGGCGCCCGCGGCTGCGGCTGCGGCAGACGAGTACTACAAGCGCCACGTGACCGGCTGCTATGCCAAGGACTTGCCGCAGATCATGATCGATTCCAACGAGGGCACGGGCGAGTGCTACATGGTCATGCAAGGGGCGAGCGAGTTCGTGTGCACGGGCAAGCTCAAGGACTGGGACATCCGCGACGAGGTATCGCAGATTCGCGTGCCCTGCATGGCGCTGTCCGGTACGGATGACGAGGGCACGCCCTACACCATCAAGGAGCTCGTCGACCGCATTCCCGGGTGCGAATGGACGCTCATCCAGGGCGCGCCGCACCTGGCGAACCTCACGCATCCGGACGCCTGCCTCGCCGTGGTCGAGGGCTTCATCAGCAGGTTCGACTAACCGGCGACGGTGCCGGGGCGGAGCTGTGCGGCGGCGCGCGGGTCGGATCGAGCACAAGACATGCGAGAAAGGTGACATGTCATGATCATCACCACGACGAATTCCATCGAGGGATACGAGATCGAGGAGTACCTGGGCATCGTTGCGGGCGAGGTCGTCGCAGGCATCAACATGTTCCGCGACATCGGTGCCGGCCTGCGCAACATGTTCGGTGGCCGTTCGGCGGGATACGAGGATGAGATGCAGCAGGCGCGCAGCGAGTGCATCGCGGAGATGGGCCAGCGCGCCGAGGCGCTCGGGGCGAATGCGATCGTCGGCGCGTCGCTGGGTTACGAGACGTTCGAGGGCATGATCATGACCGTCGCCTCAGGCACCGCCGTGCGCATTCGCCAGGTGTCTACACAGCGTTGATGATAGGCTCGCCCGCGCCGAGGCGGCGGAGGTTCTCGGCGGCGATGCGCGCGATGTTGTCGAGTACCGTGTGCAGATGGAATCCGCCGGCGACGTGCGGCGTGATGAGCAGGTTCGGCGCATCCCAGAGCGGGTCGTCGGTGGGGAGCGGCTCGGGCACGGTCACGTCGAGCGCCGCGCCCGCGAGCTGGCCGCGCTCGAGCGCTTCGGCGAGGTCGGCCTGCACCACGAGGTCGCCGCGGCCACCGTTCGCGAAGTACGCACCGCGCTTGCACCGGGTGAGGAAGGCCTTGTCTACGATGCCGCGCGTGGCAGGCGTGCTCGGTAGGAACGAGGCGATCACATCCGCTTGGGGCAGCAGCCCGGGCAGCTCATCCATGGTGTAGATGTGCTCGAAGCCCTCGGGAACCGCACCCGCATGACGCCGCACGCCCACGACACGCGCCCCGTGCGCCTGCGCGAGCCGGGCGAAGTGCCGCCCGATATCCCCCGCGCCGAGCACGAGCACCCGCGCGCCCGCCATCGTGGTCACCGCGCCGCGTTCGCCCCATACGTGGTCGCGCTGGTCGTCGCGATACCCGTCGAGGTGCTTCATGAGCATGAGCACCATGGCGTATAGGTGCTCCGCGACCGCCTGGCCGTACGCGCCGACGGCGCTCGCGAGCGCGCAGCCCTCCGGCACGATGCCCGGCGCGGCGTACGCATCGTAGCCGGCGGAGTTGAGCTGCAGGAGACGTACCCTGCGCGCGACCGCGAGCCGCTCGGGCGGGAGGTTTCCCACGATGGCATCGGCCGAGGAGATCTGCTCGTCGGTGGCGTTTGCCGGGGAGGTGTAGGTGAATGCGGAACCCGGCGCGCCCGCCTCGAGCACGCGGCGCTGCGCTTCGGTGAAGGGTGGAAGGACGAGGATGTTCATACGCATAGCTCCCTGCATCCGCTTCGGGACGCCTCGTTGCCTGTGATGCTGTTGGATGCGGTTCGGGCTGCTGCCGGGCGCGCAGGTGTACCGCTCGTCAGCAGCGCGCGCGATGTTAGGAAAGCACCTCGGTTGCCGCCTTCTTGACCCCGCCCCACATGGCGAAGCCCCAGACGGGCGTGGTGTCCATGAACTGCACCTGGCGGTCGATCGGGTCGACGACCACGGGCAGCGTGAACGCCGCGAACTTGGCCTTCGGCTTCTCCTTGACGAACTGGATGGCGCCGGGGTTCATGGGGTGCTGCAGCATCACGGGGTAGATGGCGACGCCCTTCTGCAGGCCGCGCGGCACGCCAGCGTAGTTATGCAACGCCCAGTCCGTGCATGCGGCGCTGTAGTCGCGCATCTCGTTGTAGCCCACGCCGTTGTTCTCGTAGATGAGGAAGTACTGGTGGATGTTCGCGAGCGCGGCAGAGAAGCGCTTCGTGACGAAGAGGTACGTCTGGAGTTCCGGGATGAACTGCGCGGGCTCTCCCAGGCGCGTCGCGACCTGCTGCACGAAGGGGTTGAGCAGGCCGCCCGCCGCCACGGGTGCGGGCTGAGAAGCGGCAGCGGGTACGGGAGCGGGTGCCGGCGCGGCAACGGGCGCAGCTACGGGCGCGGGCGTCGCAGCGGCTACGGGCTGGGAGCCGGGCGCGCTCGTCGGCTGGGGTGCGCTCGCCGGGGCTACGGGCGTCGATGGGGTCTCCGGCATCGTGGCCGGGGCACCGCACATGGCGCAGAAGCGCGCGCCGTCCGGGAGCTTCGCCCCGCATTTGGTGCAGAACATGGCATTCCTCCTTTGTAGGCAGCTGCCATCATGATACCGCGCCGCATGCGTTCTGCGTCACGCGGCGCGGCATGGCATGCGGTGACCGCGCGTGCCGTCGTGCCGAGCGATCCGCCCGCCCTTGCGGCGCGCTATGCGATCCGGTAGATGTACTCCGCCTTGCGCGGCGCCGCCTCCTGCGCGGGCGCGGCGGCATAGCCCACGATGCAGTTGCCGATGCCCTCGTATTCGTCCGCATCGATCCCGAGACGGCTGAGGATCGTGCGCCCCTCGGCCGTCTCGAACTCCTCCTTCGCGCGATGGATCCAGCAGCTGCCGAGCCCGAGCTCGTGCGCGGCGTTGAGCATGTTGCCCATCACGAGGCTGCCGTCGTAGACATGCGTCCCCACGTCCTTGCGCGCGAGCACCACGAGCACCGCCGGCGCGCCGTAGAACGGGTCGTCCTCGCCGCCCATCACCGCGGCATTGAGCCGGGAGAGCTCGTCGCGCACCTCCTTGTTCGTGATGGCGACGATGATGGGGGACTGCCGGCCCATGCCGGTGGGCGCGAACGTGCCCGCCTCGAGGATCTGGTCGATGAGCTCGGCGGGCACGGGGTCGGGCAGGTAGCTCCTGCAGCTGCGGCGCGTGGTGAGTGCTTCGAGGGTGTTCATAGCCGTCCTTTCTTCGCGGGGTCCACGGTTTTGCGACACCACGTATGTACCCGCTTTGGCCGCGTCCGCCTGCGCGAGAGCGCCCCCGCGGCGAACATGCCGTCGTTCTGGGTGTTCGCGCCCGCGCGGGGACGCGCTCGCTTTATACTGGGTGCATGCGGAAAACGCAGGATGGACGCCGACAGAAAGGCAAGATATGGGCGGATTCTTTGGTGCGGCTTCGAAGCGCGACGTTGTTCTCGATGTCTTCTTCGGCGTCGACTATCACTCGCATCTCGGCACGCGCCGAGCCGGCATGGTGTTCTGCGACGGCACGGGCGGGTTCAACAAGGAGATTCATTCCATCGAGAACACGCCGTTCCGCTCGCGGTTCGACAAGGATCTCGAGCGCTTCCACGGCACGAGCGGCATCGGGTGCATCTCCGATACCGACCCGCAGCCGCTGCTCGTGCGCTCGCACCACGGCACGTTCGCCGTCACCACCGTCGGCGCCATCAACAACGCCGACGAGCTCATCGACGAGTACTTCGAGCGCGGCGGCGCGCAGTTCATGGCGATGAGCTCCGGCGCGGTGAACCACACCGAGCTCGTGGCGGCGCTCATCAACCAGAAGGACGACCTCGTCGAGGGCATCCTGTACGCGCAGCGCGCCATCAAGGGCTCGCTCACGCTGCTCGTCATGACCGAGGACGGCGTCATCTACGCCGCGCGCGACCCGCACGGCCGCCTGCCGGTGATCATCGGGCGCGATGTGAACGGCGACGGCTACTGCGTCTCGCTCGAGAGCTTCGTCTACCACAAGCTGGGCTACCAGGACGAATACGAGCTCGGCTCCGGCGAGGTCGTGCGCATCACGCCCGAGGGCTACGAGAGCGTGGCGCCGGCGAGCGACGACATGAAGATCTGCGCGTTTCTGTGGGTGTACTACGGGTACCCCAATTCCAACTACGAGGGCGTGAACGTCGAGGTCATGCGCTACCGGAACGGTCACATCATGGCGCGCGACGAGGCGATGGCCGGCACGCTGCCCGAGGTGGACTACGTGGCGGGTGTGCCGGATTCCGGCCTGCCGCACGCCATCGGGTACGCCAACGAGCGCGGTGCCACGTTCGCGCGGCCGTTCATCAAGTACACGCCCACGTGGTCGCGGTCGTTCATGCCGTCAAACCAGAAGGTGCGCGACCATATCGCCGAGATGAAGCAGATCCCCGTGCCGGAGCTCATCCGCGACAAGCGCCTGCTCTTCGTGGACGACTCCATCGTGCGCGGCACGCAGCTCGGCAAGACGGTCGACTTCCTCTACAGTGCCGGTGCGGCCGAGGTGCACATGCGCTCCGCGTGCCCGCCCATCATGTACAGCTGCAAGTACCTGAGCTTCTCGCGCGGCAAGTCCGACCAGGACCTCATCGCGCGCCGCGTGGTGCGCGAGCTCGAGGGGCCGGCGGGCGACGAGCATCTGGACGAGTACGCCGACAGCTCCACCGAGCGCGGCAGCTGCCTGCTCAAGCGCATCTGCGAGAAGCTCGGTTTCGACAGCCTGGGCTACCAGAGCCTGCCCGGCATGCTCGAGGCCATCGGCATCGATCCCACGAAGGTGTGCACCTACTGCTGGGACGGCCGGGAGTAACGGGAGCGGGGCGACGCCCTCGCGCTGTCGCGGCGTGAGGGCGCGGCGCGGGCCGCAGGCAGTTCTGCCGCGCGCTCGCTGGGAAGGAGCTCATCGTGTTCTGTCCGTATTGCGGGGCGAAGAACCCCGAGGGAGCTTCGTTTTGCGTCTCGTGCGGCGCGTCGCTCGCAAAGGCGGCGGGCGCGGCGGAGGGCGCGCCCGCCGCGAGTAAGGTTCCTGCCGGTAAAGCCAGTGCTGAGAGCGATGCTGCCGCGAGCGAGGCTCCTGCCAGCAAAGCTTCCGCCAGCGAAGCTCCCGTCGGGGCTCCGGCCGGCCGCAGGCGTTCGAGCGCTCCTGTCATCATCGCGATCGCGGCGCTGCTCATCGTGGCGCTCGTCTTCGTCGGGCTTTCCATGATGGGGTCGGGCGGCGGCACGTCGGGTGACGGGGCGCAGGATTCGGATAGTTCTGCGGCATCGTGGGAGCCCGCGCCATATCTGGATGCCGCGCTCTACGACGAGCCGGTGAGTACGATCATCGACGCCCTCGAGGACGAGTCGTTCAACCTTTGCCTCTTTTTAGTTGAGGACAATTTCATCTATGTGCGCATGCGCACATTCTCGACCTCGGGCGCGTTTCCACAGGTTGAGCCTACAGAATATACCTACGTGCAGCTCCAACTGAACTTGCCCGAGGGAGTCGATCCCGAGCAGGTCGCATCGCCTGAGGAGATTCCCGATGCGTCTGAGCTTTTCGCAGTAAGTATCTACGCCGCGGCGGACCTTTCCGAGGATGAGCTCGTGCCGGCGGCCGGCGCGATCATCGATGGCATGGGGTTTGATGCCCCGCAAACCGTCTACGCGTCGAACGAGGCACTGTATGACGCGTATGTGGACGCCTATGGTGAGCCCGATAACGCGCCGGCGGCGATTATCGCCGATCCTCAAGATACTGAGGTGACGATGGTTGCCAACTCGGACGCCATTTTCTCCCAGAGAGCAGGAAAGGGTGGTTGGGGCATCACGTGCGTGGCGCAGGACGGAAGCACCGACGGTATGATTCGGTTGACGTATATGCCCCTGTATTAACGGAATGGTGGTCAAAGCACGGCGAGGTGGCGCGCATGCGGACGTTCATAGCTCTTGAGCTGCCGGATCTGTTCGAAGACGAGGTCGCATCGCTCGCACGGCAGCTGCACGATGCAGTGGCGGGGCGCTTCATGCGCCGGGAGACCTACCATGTGACGCTCGCGTTTCTGGGCGATGTGGACGAGATGGGCGCCCGCGCTGCCATGGCAGCGCTCGACGCGGCGTGCGCCGGCGCGGCTCCCGTCGAGCTCGCGCCCGAGGGACTCGGGACGTTCGGGCGCCCGCGCGACGCGACGCTCTGGTTGGGACTCCGCCCGACGCCTGAGCTTACGGGGCTTGCCGAGGCGGTGCGCGCACAACTTGATGCGCGCGGCTGCTCGTATGACCGCAAGGCCTTCCGCCCGCACATCACGCTCGCGCGCCGTGCGCGCCTGCCCGAGGGCACCCTGCCCGGCCTGGCGTTCCCCCTGCCCGCGACGGCGCGCCGTGTTACCTTCTTCAAGAGCACCCTCACGCAGGAGGGCGCGCGCTACAAGCCGCTCCACACCGTCGAGCTGGGGTAGGACTGCCGCGGGTTCAAAACGGATCCGCGCCTCATCTGTGAGTTCAAAATAGTGACCTTAAAATTGAACTTTCCTATCGCGCCTGGCGTGCTATACTGCCTGAAATTGAACTTAGCTTCAGATGGTTCAATTTCAGGGAGTGCCGCTCGGACGAGCATCGCGTTTCACCCGCCATGCGGCGCTCGAAGCCAGGTATGCGCCCATGCAGCAAGGGGGTCAGATGGCAGATCAGGGATTCGCCGAACGGCTCGCCCAGGCGATGGCCGCCGCGGGCATGAAGCAGGCCGACCTCATCCAGGCGGCTGCGCAGCGTGGTGCCAAGCTCGGGAAAAGCCAGGTGAGCCAGTACGTGAGCGGCAAGGTCATGCCGCGCCCCAAGGTGATGCGCCTGCTCGCGGCCGTGTTGGACACCACCCCGGAATGGCTCGCGACGGGGGAAGGCGCCCCGCCCGCGCCTGCGCGCGCCGGCGCCCCGGAGCCCGTGCCTGCCTCCACGACGCCCACGTCCGCCGCGCGAGCTGCCGCGCGGTCTGAGGCCGCCCGTACCACGTCCCCCCGCCAATCCGCGTCTTCCCAAAGGAGCACCCCCATGCGCCAGTTCACTAAGTCCTCCAAGCTCGACAACGTTCTCTACGACGTCCGCGGCCCCGTGGCCGATGAGGCCGCCCGGATGGAATCCGAGGGCCTGCGCATCCTCAAATTGAACATCGGCAACCCCGCGCCCTTCGGCTTCCGCACACCGGACGAGGTCGTGACCGACATGCGCCAGCAGCTGCCCGATTGCGAGGGCTACTCGGATTCGCGCGGCCTCTTCTCCGCGCGCAAGGCCATCATGCAGTACGCGCAGATCAAGGGGCTGCCGAACGTCTCGATGGACGGCATCTACACGGGCAACGGCGTCTCGGAGCTCATCCAGCTCACGCTCAACGCGCTTCTGGACAACGGCGACGAGATCCTCATCCCCAGCCCGGACTACCCGCTCTGGACCGCCTGCGCCACGCTCGCCGGCGGCGTCCCCGTGCACTACATCTGCGATGAGCAGGCCGAATGGTGCCCCGACATCGCCGACATGGAGGCGAAGATCACCGCGCGCACGAAGGCCATCGTCATCATCAACCCCAACAACCCCACGGGCGCGGTCTACCCGCGCGAGATCCTGGAGCAGATCGTCGAGGTCGCGCGCAAGCACCAGCTCATGATCCTCTCGGACGAGATCTACGACCGGCTGTGCATGGACGGCTACGAGCATATCTCCATCGCTTCGCTCGCGCCCGACCTGCCGTGCGTGACGTTTTCCGGCCTCTCGAAGAGCCACATGATCGCCGGCTACCGCATCGGGTGGATGATTCTCTCCGGCAACAAGCGCTGCATGGCGGATTTCGTCTACGGCATCAACATGCTCTCGAACATGCGCCTGTGCTCGAACGTGCCGGCGCAGTCCATCGTGCAGACGGCGCTCGGCGGGCACCAGAGCGTGAAGGGCTACGTGGCGCCCGGCGGCCGCGTGTACGAGCAGCGCAATTACGTGTACGAGGCACTCAACGCCATCGACGGCATCACGGCGGTGAAACCCAAGGCGGCGTTCTACATCTTCCCGAAGATGGACGTGAAGAAGTTCAACATCACCGATGACGAGCAGTTCGCGCTCGACCTGCTGCACGAGAAGCGCATCCTCATCACGCGCGGCGGCGGCTTCAACTGGGGCGCGCCGGATCATTTCCGCATCGTGTACCTGCCGCGCATGGAGGTGCTGCACGAGGCCATGGACGACCTCGCGGACTTCTTCGCCCATTACCGCCAGAGCTGATAAAATCCAGACAGGCTGGTTTTTATCATTATCGCGGCAAGGGGATAGGAGCGCCCATGTCCAAGAAGCGCAGCGACGTCATCTCGTGGGACGAGTTCTTCATGCGCGTGGCGCTGGCCGCGAGCATGCGCAGCAAGGATCCGAACACGCAGGTGGGGGCATGCATCGCCGACACGAACCACCGCATCCTCTCCGTGGGGTACAACGGCACGCCCTCGGCGCTCAACGACGACGACTTCCCCTGGGGCGTGAGCGACGACCCGCTCGCCGACAAGCACAGCTACGTGGTGCATGCCGAGGCGAACGCCGTGCTCAACTACCGCGGCTCGCTCAAGGACATGAGCGGCGCGACCGTCTACGTGACGCTCTTCCCCTGCAACGAGTGCGCCAAGATCCTGGCGCAGGTGGGCATCGGCGAGGTCGTGTACCTGAGCGACAAGTACGACGGCACGGAGGGCAACCTCATCTCCAAGCGCATCCTCACCTCGTGCGGCATCCGCTTCCGAGGGATGGAGCTCGCGGAACGGTAGGGCTGCGACCGTCGAGCATTGTTTCGGGCGGTGTGCTTCGTTTTGGGCACGCCGCCCGATTCTTTTTCCGAGATGCGGAACATCCACAACAGAATAGCCGGCAAGCCCATAATCCCGTAGGCGCATAGCATGCGCGGGAGCCGTTCCCATATGCGCGCCCGCTGCATGGCCTTCGTGTCCTCTGCTCCCTTGAGCGCCTTCGCCGCACGTCCACCTTAGGCGTTTCCCAGGGGCGTAACAGGTTACAAATTTTGAATCACATCCCCATTTCATTCATCTCCTTCGGCGGTGCCGCAGCTATCGATATGATTGACCGCATACCGGTATCGTAGGGGAGGCCTCCAATTGAGGATGGGCTGGTGCTGCGCAAGCAGCGCCCTGAGGAGGTGCCAATGAAGCGCTATTCGGTTGTGATCTGCGGCGGCGGGAGCACGTATACGCCCGATATGATCGAGCTGCTCTGCCTGCTGCAGGATTCGTTCCCGCTGCGCAAGGTGAAGCTCTATGACATCGATGCCGAGCGCCAGGAGATCGTGGGCAAGTTCGGCGAGGTCATGTTCCGCGACTACTACGAGGGTCTTGAGTTCTCGTATACCACCGACCCGGCCGAAGCGTTCGAGGATATCGATTTCGCGCTCGTGCAGATTCGCGCGGGCGGCATGGGGCTGCGCAACGCCGACGAGAAGATTCCCTACAAGTATGGGCGCATCGGTCAGGAGACATGCGGGCCGGGCGGGCTTGCCTACGGTATCCGCAGCGTGCCGGCCATGATTCAACTCGTGAAGGATATCCGCCGTTACTCGCCGGATGCGTGGATCATCAACTATGCGAACCCTGCGGCGATCGTGGCTGAGGCAACGAAGCGCGCGTTCCCCGGCGATACCCGTCTCGTGAACATCTGCGACATGCCGCCCGATGTGCTCAACCACTACCTGCCGTTCATCGGCAAGAAGCGCTCGGACATCTGGCCGGTGTATTTCGGGCTCAACCATTTCGGTTGGTTCACGCGCCTGCTCGACCGCAAGACCGGCGAGGACGTCCTGCCCGAGCTCATGGACTATATCCTGGGGCACTACGATGAGATCCATGCGCAGTTCAAGGCGCGCATCACCGGGCCCACGGACCACTGGCCCATCACGTTCCTCGACCACCTGGAGATGATCCGCGACTTCCCCTACTCGCTGCCGAACACGTACAACCTGTATTACCTGTACCCGGATCGCACGTACGGGCACTACAGCATCGACCATACCCGCTACGACGAGGTGGTCGAAGGCCGCGAGCACGAGGTATTCGGCCTGTGCCGCAAGGTCGCGGAGCTCGGTCATATGATCGGCACGGAGTATGACCTCACGGACAAGATCGCCCAGAAGCGCGCGAGCATCCGCGACCTTGGCGTCGAGACCGTATACGCCGCGAACGATGTGCATGCCGCGTATCTCGTGGAGCTCGTGATCTCCATCATCAACAACGCGCACGAACCCACGCTCGTCATGACCGAGAACAAGGGTATCTGCCCGAATCTCGATCCGGGCATGATGCTCGAGGTCACGTGCCTCGCGGGGGCGCAGGAACTCATGCCGCTCCAGGTGGGCGAGGTCCCGGCGTTCGAAAAGGGTCTGCTCGAGAACCAATATGCGTGCGAAAAGCTGCTCGTGGACGCCATTTTCGAGCATAGCGATATGAAGCTTCTGCAGGCGTTCACCGAGAACCGTCTCGTGCGCGACGCGGACGTGGCCAAGAAGATCATCGCCGACTTCAAGGCCGCCAACGGCTCCGAGTGGCCCGAGTTCCATTAGTTAGAGGAGGGGGAACGAGAGATGGATAAGCTAACCAATTGGCTGGAGAAACGCATTTACCCTGCTGCTGTGTTCTTCCAGGAAAACAAATACCTCGCATCGATTCAGTACGGCATGATGCTTAGCATCCCGCTGCTGCTCGTGGGTGCGTTCGCCTGCATCATCAGCGACTTCCCGATCGATGCGTTCCAGACGTTCATGGCGAACCTCGTGGGTGAGGAAGTTTGGGCTGAGTGGAACTGGAGCGTGCTCAACCCCGCGAGCATCGGTCTTCTGAGCCTCGTTGCCATGTGTGGCATGTCCTATGAGCTCGGACGTCGTAACGACGTGACCCCTATGCCCGGCGTGGCCATCTCGCTCATGAGCTTCTTCCTGCTCATCCATGCCGATGAGAACGGCATGATCTCGCAGAGCGAGTTCGGCGCGACGACGCTCTTCCTGAGCATCATCGTGGCGCTTGTTTCGGTCGAGATCTACTCGTTCTGCATCAAGCGCAAGATCACCATCAAGATGCCGGCTTCCGTGCCGGAGTTCGTGTCCTCGCAGTTCGCGGCGCTCATCCCCGCCGTGCTGTGCGCCGTGCTGTGGCTCGTGGTGCGCTACCTCATCCAGCTCACCCCGTACGAGACCGCCTCGAACATGATCTACGGCCTCCTCCAGGCGCCGCTCACCGGCTTGGGCACGTCGCTCGTGGGAACGCTCATCGCCGAGTTCATCAACTCCGTGCTCTGGTTCTTCGGCATCCACGGAACCAACGTGGTCGCCTCCGTCATGGAGCCGCTCTGGTACGCCGCGCGTGACACCAACTGGCAGGTGTACCTCGAGGACGCTCTTGCCGTGCGCCCCTACATCGCCACGATCGACTTCTCCAACATGATCATGTACCTCACGGGCTCCGGCATCACGCTGCCGCTGTGCATCGAGATGGCCTTCATGTGCAAGTTGCAGCGCCTTAAGACCGTGGGCAAGGGCGCCATCATCCCGGGCATCTTCAATGTGAACGAGCCGGTCATCTTCGGCCTGCCCATCGTCATGAACCCCATGATGCTCATCCCGTTCCTCGTGGCGCCGCTCGTGTGCGTGCTCGTTGCCTTCGGTGCCATGTCGACGGGGATCGTGCCCACACCCATCGGCGTGCCGGTACCGTGGACGCTGCCTGCGCCCATCAGCGGCTGGATGATGTGCGGCGACTGGCGCGGCGGTGCGCTGCAGATCGTGAACCTCATCATCTCGGGCGTGATCTACTGGCCGTTTATCAAGGTGCTCGATCGCGAGTACACCAAGGAAGAGCTCGGCGAGCAGGCGCCCGCCGAGGCGAGCGCGTAGTAGGGCGGGCTCGGTATGTTCGTGCGCAGGCTGGTGGCATACGCCATCGACTGGTATCTCATCTCGTTCGCGATGAACCTCGTGCTCGTTATCGCGGCGTACCAGCTGCTGGGCGTGGTGTTCGCGGGCATGGTGCCGCTCACCGCGTTCGACGGCGGGTCCCGGCTTGCGCTCTTCTGCGTCCTCGTGGCGCTAGACGTGCTCTATTTCTGCGTGCTTCCGCGTTATGTGTTCAAGGGGCAGACACTTGGGAAGCGCCTGCTGCGCGTGCGCGTGGAGCGCGCCTCGGGCGGTGACGCGACGCTCGCATGCTATCTGCGGCGCGAGCTGTTGGGCATCGTCGTGATCGAAGGATGCTTCTCACCGCTCAGTAACTATCTGCGAAACGTGCTGCTCCTCTGGGTGCCGCGCGACATCGTACAGGGTATCGTATGGGCTGGTATCGTGGTCGGCGCGGTGTCCGTGGGGCTCATGGTGCTCACCGCGCAGCGGCGCATGATCCACGATCTCGTGGGTGGCACCCGCGTGGTGCTGGTCGAACGCGCGCAGGGAGGTGAGGGCGATGGACATCGATGCGATGGAGCGCTGGAACAGCCTGAGCTCGATAGAGATGGGCATCCTGCGCGCGATCAAGCGTCGAATCGATGATGGGGAGGAGAAGATCCCCATCCGCGCTGTCGCGGCGGACGCCTACACCTCGACGACGAGCGTGATGCGGCTTGCGAAGAAGCTCGGCTACCCGGGCTTTTCGGCCATGCTGTACGAGATGCGCGCGGATCGCACGCGCTCGGGCGGGGCAACCGACACGGGCGCTGCACGCGTGTTCGCCACCGACGACTCGTTCCAGCAGGTGTGCGCTCTGATCGGCGCGCTCTCCTCGGGAGCCTATGCGCGGGTGAACATCGTGGGGACCGGTTATTCGGGATATGTGGCCGGGTACTTCTGCCAGCGCCTTCAGGAGCTTGGCGTGTTCGCTACCGAGAAGAGCCCGCTCGATTTCAGGGACGACGACCCGGTGCTCATGGTTTTCGTGAGCGAGAGCGGCGAGACCACCGACCTCCTGTTCATCCAAGAGCGCTGTCAAAAGAAGGGCATCGAGGACATCGTGCTCTCCGCGAACGCGGGCAGCACGCTTTGCCAGCGGGCGCGGCACAGGATCGTGGTCGAGCGACGCCATGGCTACGGCATCGAGGGCGCGGATTACTTCGTGGTCAATTGCCTGATCATCGTGGAGGGAATCGTTCAGAGGCTTTGGAAGCTGAAAGAAGGAGAGAGGGAATCATGAACGTGTTGCTGATCTGCTCGATGGGAGCTTCGACGGCGAGCATGTGCAAGAAGATCGAGGAGGCGGCTGCTGCGGAGGGCATGGAGCTCGAGACGCAGGCGGTTGCCATGGCGATGATGAACGACAAGCTCGACTGGGCGGACGTCATCCTCGTGGGACCGCAGATCCGGTTCATGCTGGACAAGATCCGCGCCGCGGCACCGGACAAGCCGGTGGACGCAATCGACATGATGGCCTATGGCATGATGGACGGCAAGAAGGTGCTCCAGCAGATCAAGGGGATGATCTAGATGGCGGATCAGGCCGGGAGCGTCGAGGAGCTTGCGAACCCGCCGTACGAGGCCGTGAGCTTCCAGATCATCTCGTTCGCGGGCACCGCGAAGAGCTGCTACCTCGAGGCGATCGAGTGCGCTAAGCGCGGGGAAGACCCCAATGAGCTCATCGAGCAAGGCGATGAGGCGTTCCGTGCGGCAAGCGAGGCGCATCATCAGGCGCTTCAGATGGAGGCGCAGGGTACGCTCGGATGCGGGCTGCTGCTCATCCATGCGGAGACGATCCTCATCAGCGCGGAGACCATCAAGGGGCTCCTTCCCACCATCGTGGAGCTTGCGGAGCGGTAGGGCTGCGATCGTGTTGCCCGGGCTACCCCCCGGGGGGACTCCGGGCAGCATCTGACGTTGACGCGTGGGGCGGTGCGGCGAGCGGGGCGATATGCGTCCCGAACGGTCGGCACCGCCCCGTGTCTTTACCAAGCGCTGACAATCCATTGACGCAACTCGTGTGCACACCGGGTAGGTTGAGATTGCATACCACCGACGGCGCCGGCGGGAATCGGCGCGGGGAACCGGGAAGCGAGGATGCCATGGAAGCGTTGCAGGCGGTCGTGGGCAAGCGCGACAGCGAGTTCACCGGGCTCAAGGGCCAGCTGCTCAAGCATCTCGGAACCGCATTCTTCTTCACGGTGTTCGGCCTGCTGCTCGTGGCAGCGGGGGAGCGCCATACGGCGATCATGGTGGTCACCGAACCGCTTTCCGACGTGTTCTTCGCCTGCGCGCTCGCGCTCTACCCCGTGGGGGTAAGCGCCTCGCACCTCGCGAAGATGACCCGTGCGTACCGCGCGGGCGAGCGGTTCGAGCTGGCGGGCGTGGTGCTCGCGCGCTACGGTCGCGAGGGCGCTGCCCGCGCGGAAGCGGAGCAGGCGTCGTCGCTCGAGGGACGCGACCTCGTGCTCGCCATGCGCGCCGAGGGAACCGAGGCGGTCATCGAGCGCTTCGGTCGCGACGGGGCGTTCCGCATGAGCCAGGCAGTCTACGTGGCGACGATCGTCGTGTTCTCGCTGGCGTTCGTCCTCATGCTCGTGGTCGCGCCGCTTTAGCTGCGGCTTGCCACGCCGCTCGGCGCCTCATCTACAACATCTAAGGCTATCTCCTGCCCCGTACGTGCGACTTTTGTGCGCGCGCAAATTCTGCGGCGAACGGCTCGCCTCTACCCCCTACACTAGGTGCGCGCCAAACGGCGCTGGCCGGAAGGCCTGAGTATGGGGCGCGAGAAGGAGCGCCTAGAGAGACCCGGAAGGGTAGGAGGAACGTATGGCTGAGTACGACGAGAACGAGAACATGATGGAGCAGGACGCGGTGGAGGTCGACGGCATCGAGACGACCCTCGAGGTCGAGGAGCTCGACGACGCGGTGGTCGAGGAGGCTGCGGCGGTCGTTGTCGAGGATGCCGAGGAAGAGGACGAGGACTCCGCTGAGGATGCTGGCGACGAGGAGGCCGCGGAGAAGGCCGAGCCCGCCGCCGAGGAGCTTGACGACCTGCTGTTTGACAAGGTGAACCGCGCGGCGCGCCTGCTGCGCAACCGCAAGTCGGCGCTTGCCGACGAGGCGGCCGAGGAGGCGGAGCGCACGAAGGATCTGGTGCGCGCCCTGCACCTGCTCGAGCTCAAGTCGCGCATGGAAGAGAAGGAGATGGCAGACCTCCTGGGCATGCGCCTGCGCGCCCTGAACGAGCTGCTTATCGAGGCTGAGAAGAACGATATCGTCGGGCGCATTGAGCCCGAGGACGGCGATATGCGCCACATCGTGGTCTTCGCGAGCGAGGATGCGGTGGCGATGGCCGAGGCGCGCGGCAACAAGCGCAAGAAGCTCGTGCCGACGCTCTCCGCGGACGACGCGCGCACGCTGCTGGCCGTGCTCGATTCGATCATCGAGCCGCTCACCGAGATGGGCTGCGACGTCGATCGCGCACGCGACGACCGCGGTGGCCGTGGCGGCTTCGGCGGTGGCCGTGGTGGCGACCGCGGCGGGCGCGGCGGCTTCGGCGGCCGTAATGACCGTGGCGGTCGTGACGATCGCGGCGGCCGCGGCGGCTTCGGCGGTCGCGGTGGCGATCGCGGTGGCCGTGGTGGCTTTGGTGGCCATGACGACCGTGGCGGTCGCGGTGGCTTCGGTGGCGGACGCGGCGGCTACAACGACGGCGGCCGCGGCGGCTTCGGCGGGCGCGACGATCGCGGTGGCCGCGGCGGCTACAACGGCGGGCGCGGCGGCTTCGGTGGCCGTGACGACCGTGGTGGCCGTGGTGGTTTCGGCGGCGGCCGCGGCGGGTACCGCGGGTAAGCTGCGCGAACCGTCTCGCTCATCCAACCATGGTGAAGGGGGCTGCCTTCGGGCGGCTCCCTTTTTGTGTGGGTCGTTTGCTCAATGCGGTTGTGTGTGCTTCTCTTCCGTTTGCGTGGCGAGACGCCGCTTTCGCGATTCTGCGACCTGGGGTTTTGCCGCCCCGCGGCCCGCTTTCCGATGGGGCGCGTCCGAGATACACACACAACTGGAACGAGCTCGCCTGCTGCGTGCGGGCGCGTGAAACGAAAAAAAAGGCCCGTCCCGAAGGACGAGCCCTTGTACAAGCGATGTACCTGCGGTTTAGCCGAAGTAACGCTTGAGCAGGCCGGCGAACGCCTTGCCGTGACGCGCCTCATCGCGCGCCATTTCGTGCACGGTGTCGTGGATGGCGTCCAGGCCGGCGGCCTTGGCGCGCTTGGCGAGGTCGGTCTTGCCGGCGGTGGCGCCGTTCTCGGCCTCGACGCGCATCTCGAGGTTCTTCTTGGTGGAGTCGGTCACGACCTCGCCGAGGAGCTCGGCGAACTTGGCGGCGTGCTCAGCCTCCTCGTGAGCAGCCTTCTCCCAGTACAGGCCGATCTCGGGGTAGCCCTCGCGGTGGGCGACACGGGCCATGGCCAGGTACATGCCGACCTCGGTGCACTCGCCCTCGAAGTTGGCGCGAAGGTCGTTCACGATGTCCTCGGAGACCTCGGGGAGCTTGCCGACGCCGATGACGTGCTCGGCGGCCCAGGTCATCTCAGTCTCGGACTGCTTGATGAAACGGGAGCCGTCGACGCCGCACTGGGGGCACTTGAAGCCCTCGGGCAGCTCATCGCCGTCGAACTCCTCAACGTAACCGCAAACGGGGCAAACGAACTTCATGCTGCTCTCCTTACGTAGAGTTGGTGGCGCATGGCCACGTCGGCCATGCATTTCGCGTGTCCCATTATGACAAAATGGGATTCTCCTTCTCTCATATTGAGACTGCTTCTCAAAAACTCGCATGACCTCCACAGTAAGTAGCGCAGGGTGAACTTCAGCCGCGGGTTCGTTGCTGTCCGCACCATGCGGTATGCTATTGCCATCCATGGGAGGGGAGTGATGGCCATGCATGCGTACGGGCTTTCGTGGATTGATGAGAATCGCCTGTTTGAGGTGACGGACCACGTCTTTGGAAAGATGTTCGCCGCCCGTTCCAAGGATTCGCTCCCGCCTGACCCGTTTACGCTCGTAGCGCAGGCGAAGATTCTCGATGAGCCGCTTCGCGCCATCGTTGACTTCGACGATTTGCGTTCGCGGAACAAGTCGCTTTCCAATGCTATCGGATTGTGGCATCAGAAGGTGCTCGGCTTGTCGGGGCGCCTCGTAGAGCTTGGGTCGAATGGCGGCGGAGTGGACTTGCGCACCGCTCCGGGCGTGCTGCTCCCGTCGTGGGGCAAGCCCGGGTATTTCGAAGTGAAGAATCGCTTCAATACCATCAAGGCATCAGACGAGAAAGACGTGTGGGACACGTTGAAGCTTCTCGCACAGAGCAACAACGCCGTGTCCTACCTGATCCAGGTGATTCCCTCAAAACGTGAACCCTATGACCATCCGTGGGTTCCCTCGGGTCGCGCGGCGGATGAACGCATCCGATGCTGCGACGGCGTGACGGCGTATGCCTTTGCGTTCGACCGTCCCACCGCCTTACACGAGCTATACGAGGCATTGCCCGCGGTCTTAGACGACGTGCGCCTGGAACACGGATTGCCGCTGGCGACGGCGACCGATGGCGAGTTGGCGGAGGATCTCTTCAACTCGGTGTTCCCCGACGCGCCGGCTGAGTAGGGCTTATTCTAGAGCGGTTCTCATATGTGATGGCCGCGCAAGAATTGTCCGCATGGTAAGATAAAGTAACCCCTGCATAGGTAGGGGTTATTTTTTGTAAAGGAGCATAGGTGAACGAGCAGCGGGAAGACCTGGTAACTGCATCGGCGGCTGCGGTCGAGCTGGGTGTGTCGGTGGACACGGTACGTCGCTGGAGCAAGCTCGGCCTTATCAAGGACACGCGCGATGCGCGCAACCGGCGCTTGTTCTCGCGCGCAGAGCTTGAGCGGCTGCACCGCAAGCTCAGCGGCGAGGCGGAATCACAGTACCGCGTGCTCGAGAGCGGCGAGCTCTTTGATGACGCGACCTGCATCGATCTGTTCGCGGGGGCGGGGGGCACGGCACTCGGCTTCCATAACGCAGGGCTTCGCCATGTATATCTGAACGAGATCGATCGCGATGCAGCCGCAACGCTCAAGCAAAACAGCGAGACGCACGGTCTTGGCTGGAACATCGACAATCGTGATGTGTGCGAGGTCGATTTCACGGACATGCAAGCCGAGGTCATCCAGGCGGGTTTCCCCTGCCAGGCATTCAGCTATGCGGGCAAAAGCCGCGGTTTCGAGGACACGCGCGGCACGCTGTTCTTCGAATTCGCCCGCGCCATCCGCGATGTGCGCCCAAAGGTCGCGATCGGCGAGAACGTGCGCGGCCTTGTAAAGCACGATGGTGGCCGTACGCTCGCCACAATGCTCGAGACACTCGACCAGTTGGGCTACCGTGTGCGTTACCGTGTGCTGCGCTCGCAGTACCTCGATGTGCCACAGAAGCGCGAGCGGCTCATCATCTTCGCCGTCCGGCGCGATTTGGATATCCCCTTCATCTTTCCGCGCGAGCGCGACTATGTGATTACCCTGCGCGAGGCGCTGCGTGATTGTCCTGCCAGCCCGGGGCAGGAATATCCGGAGAAGAAGCGCCGCGTGATGGAACAGGTTCCCCCGGGCGGCTATTGGCGCGATTTGCCGGAAGCGGTGCAAAAGGAGTACATGGGCGGCAGCTATTACCTGAGCGGCGGCAGAACCGGCATGGCGCGGCGCCTTTCATGGGACGAGCCGAGTCTCACGCTCACATGTGCGCCAGCGCAGAAGCAGACCGAGCGCTGCCATCCGGAGGAGACGCGTCCGCTCACGGTGCGTGAGTATGCGCGCATCCAGACCTTTCCGGATGATTGGGAGTTCTGCGGGAGCATGGCTCATCAGTACAAGCAGATCGGCAACGCTGTGCCCGTGAACCTGGGGTACCACGTGGGTCGCTGCGTGTTGGCAGCATTGGGCTACGTGCCCGTTGATGACGGGATGGACGTCATCTTGCCCGAGCCAGGGGAGTGAAATGATGCAACCCGGGCAGGTCGGGTTAAGCGGGTTCCTCGAATGAGGCTACAGCTTTTAACGTCGCATGATCCACCCAGAACACATGATCGATCGATATAATCGGCCGATCGATCATATGTTCGTTACGGGGTGGATGCATGGGGGATACACGGCAAGCGGATGCGAGTCGGCCCGCAGATACGCGGGCAGACTACGATCCCGCTTCGCTCGCCTCGATTCTTGCCTATGCGAAGCAGCTCGAAGGAAAGACGCTGCGCGAGGCATGCGATGTCGATGGCATCGCCGATCCCCATCGACGCAAGGGTTCCTTCGGTAACGCGCTCGAGGAACTCTACTTCCATTACGACATCAACAGCAACCCGGAAGCGGATTTTGCCCAGGTGGGCACCGAGCTCAAGTCGACCCCGCTTAAGCTGCGCAAGGACGGAACGCTTTCCGCAAAAGAGCGCCTGGTCATCAGCTTGATCAATTACATGAGCGTCGTGGATGAGACATGGGAGACAAGCTCGCTTCAAAAGAAGCTGCAGAGCATCCTGCTCGTCGCGTATCTCTACGACAAAGATATAAGCCCGGTGGATTTTCCCATCGAGATCGTCGAGCTGTGGGGAATCCCCCGTGAGGATGTGCCCACGTTCAAGCGAGATTGGGACACGATCGTCAACAAGATTCGCGCAGGGCATGCGCATGAACTCTCGGGTTCGGATACGCTCTATCTCGAAGCTGCCACAAAGGCATCGTCCTCGAGCGATCGTCGCCCGCAGCCATTCTCCCCCGTACCAGCGAAGCCGCGCGCATGGGCCATCAAGCAGTCGTACATGACGGTCACGTTCAATGAAATGCTCAAGGTTCAAAGCATCAAGCGCGAATGCGACGAGGTGGAGATGAGCCTGCTTGAGCTCGTTCGCCATCGATTCGAGCCATATTTCGGGCGCACGGAGGAGGAGCTTGCGCGTATCTGCGGCTACGACACAGCACGTCGAAAGCCCAAGAACCTCTGCGCGCTCATCACGAAGCATATCCTGGGCATCGATGAGTACATGAAGATCGCGGAGTTCGAGAAGGCGGGCATCAAGGTGAAGACGATGCGCTTGAAGCGCAACGGCATGCCGAAGGAATCCATCTCGTTTCCGACGTTCAGTTATCTCGATCTGGCTGAGCGACCGTTTGAGGAAAGCGACTTCCTGGGGTATCTGCGACAGAAATACCTCTTTGTCATCTATCGCGAGGACGACCGAACGCGCGACATCTACAAGCTGTCCGAGGTGCTTTTCTGGCAGATGCCCGACGCCGATCTGCTCGAGGCGCGTCGCTGCTACGAGGAGATGCAAGGCCACGTGCGCGCCGGCCATGCGGAGCTTTCGGTGAAATCGACCGAGAATCGCTGCTGCCATGTGCGGCCGCATGGTCGCAACAAAGCCGATACCCTTCCGACGCCATACGGTACGCGGGAGACGAAAAAGTGTTTTTGGCTCAATGCGCGCTATATCGGCGAGGAGATCGATAAAGTAATGCGGAACGACGCGGGGCGGCGCACTCATGCGGCGCAGAGGAATGAACGGAGCATCGTGGACGAAACGACGATACGGGTGGCCGAGCTCTTTGCCGGCGTAGGCGGGTTCCGGTTGGGCCTCGAGGGCTACGATGCCCCCGAGCATCCTGAGTTCTCGATGCCGGCTGCCGGGCCATTCCGTACGGTTTGGGCGAACCAGTGGGAGCCGCCGGGAACGCCGGCGAAGCAGTTCGCTGCGGCATGCTATCGAGCGCGTTTCGGTGAGGACTCTGTGGTCAATGATGACATTCACCGTGTGCTTGACGCGTACGAGACGGGGAAAATCGACATCCCCGATGTGGACATGGTGGTGGGCGGTTTCCCATGCCAGGATTATTCGGTGGCCAAGCCGCTCGCGCACGCGCGTGGCATCGAGGGTAAGAAGGGCGTGCTCTGGTGGGACATCTACCGGTTCCTCAGCCTTAAAGGATGTCCCCGGTACGTGTTGCTCGAAAATGTCGACCGCCTGCTCAAGAGCCCCGCATCGCAACGTGGCCGTGATTTCGCCATCATTTTGTCGTGCCTTGCGCTGCTGGGGTACGCAGTCGAATGGCGCGTGGTCAACGGCGCGGATTACGGGTTTCCCCAGAAGCGCCGGCGCGTGTACATCTATGCCGAGAAGACGGACGAGGCGTGGGATTTGGATGGGCGCCTTGTCGACGGTGTCATGGCGGAAGCGTTTCCCGCTGAGGTGGTGGGCGATGCGTCCCGGTTCGAGCTGCTCGACGACCCATTCGAGAACTCCGAGCAGTTCGGTGTTGGAAGCAAGGTCTCGCCTTTCGAGGTAGCTGGCGTTATGCAGGGAGGAGCGGTTTGCACCGCACGGGTTCGTTCCACATATGAAGGACCGCGTGCTGTTTTGGGCGATGTGATTGTTTCCAAGGGCGAGGTGGCGGACGGATTTTACGTACCCGACGATGCGGTTGAGAAGTGGCGCTACTGCAAGTCGAGGAAGAGCGAACCGCGCGTGAACAAGCGGACGGGCTTCGAGTACCGGTATTCCGAGGGCGCGATGGCGTTTCCCGACCCATTGAATGCGCCCGCCCGAACCATCCTCACGAGCGAGGGGGGGGGTCGCCTTCCCGGAGCACGCATATCATCCAGGCGTCGAACGGCAGGTACCGGCGTCTGGTGCCGGACGAGCTCGACCAGTTGCAGGGTTTCCCGAAGGGTTGGACGAACGTCGGCATGACCGACAAGCAGCGCGCCTTCTGCATGGGCAACGCGCTCATCGTCGGCATCCCGCACCGCATCGGTGAGGTGATCGCGCGGAGGGCGAAGGCCTAGGTGAGCCGCCCCGGGTTTCGTGCATGCTGAAGCCCGGGGCAAAGCAAGCTAAGCCGTTTTACGCTTCCGATTCGAGGTAATCTCCATAGGCAAGCTTCATGGCGTTCTCTGCCGAGACATAGCTGAACGCGCCCTTGCCTACTTTCTGCGGATCATAGTCGGACTGCTGGATTACACCACAGTATTGGATGATGGCTTCTCTGCATTGCTCGCTATCCGTGAATACATACGGATCCATTTTCCATTCTACGCGACCCGTCGTGCTGTTTATGCGCATCAGCGCCCTCAGGCCAAAAATGAGTGGGTAGATGAATGCATCCGGAACAGGTCGCTTAACCGGTGAGCGCAGGAACGGCGTCTCATATTCATTCCGCTTGTTCATGAGCCCCTTCACTGCGCTGATACGGCCAAAGCTTCCTATCGTGTTGTAGCAATCCGGAAACATCTCATAGAGCTTGTCAAACAGATAGGGGAGGTCGACGGCGACAGAGAGCGCGCTTCCCACAATGTCGTCCTTCAACTCTCGACGCCCATCCTTTTCTTCGGATGTGATTTGTTCGCAGCGCATGAGGTCAAGAAACTTGTCGAGACACTTTTGCTTCCCGCTGTAAATCGAGGAGGCGGTCGGCGCATCGAAAATCTTGTCACTCCCCTTAACCCAATGAGTGAGTGAGAGCGGAATCCATGCCAGAGCTACGAGCGTGCGGCTTTCGATGCGATTTCCGTCGTTGGTTTTCCAACTAATTTCAGCTGCAAGTTCGGGATCTTTCTTCTTGAATCGATCTTTGAACGCATCAAAAATGCCCTCTTTATCTGCTTTTGTGCCCTGGGTGAGCTGCACGTTGTTGTTGCGAGCATCGCAGATTTCCAGAAGCGAAGTATGGAAGCTTTCGAGACATAGCTCATTGCTTTGATCTACAGGGAGGAGCAGCTCGATAGGGATCTCGAAATCGAGCGTTCCCACTCCATTTGAAGCTAGCTTATCGCAAGTTGTCTTGTCGCGGCGCATTTCCAGGTAGGCTTCAATGTCTGCACGACATTCCTCCCACGTCTTCTTAAAGTCCTCCCAAATCATTCTTCCGCTTTTCTTGGGAGGGGTTTTACCAGCTGCCTTCATAGCTTGAAGAAGGATGTAGGTACCGACAGCGAGCGTATTGTGGCCACCGTCGAGAATGCCCTCGGTATTTATATCGACGAACTGAAGGGCAAACCGATTTCGCTCAAGCTCCTCATAGCGAGAGGCGGCTAGCAAAATACCCTTTGTTTTGAAGGGAAAGAGCTTGTCTTGCGACAATTCGTCTTGTTCGATTGAATGAATGATGGCATCGGTTACAGAGCCGAGGCGAGAATTTCGCGGATTCGCATCGAGATCGAGGCTGTCGATAATTCCTGCCATGAACTGTGCGGGAAGCAACCCGATAATCCTTCGGATGCTGCTATGAAGTTGTTGCTCTTGCTTTTGTGCTACGCGAATGGTTACAAGACCCGGTTTACTCATGATGATCTCCTCCACGTTACAGCGGGTGTATTGCTATGGGAGGGACAATCAATCCCGAGAGAAGAAAAGCCGGAAACCCGGCTCTGAACGAACGGTAAAACGGTCTCTCGCTGCGCTTTGCCTGTATGTTCAGAGATCATCCGATCCCATAATCCAGCTCCTATCCAGGAGCTAGCGAGATGATCTCTCGCATGGGGCGCTAGATCAAGATCTAGTGGCCGGATATGCGGATTAAAAATTGCGAGCGGTTGCTTTGCGTCCGCAAACGGTTTTGTCCGGACGGGGTTGCACACTTGCCTTATAGAAAAGGCGTCCGCGCGGTGTGGGCGCGCAAGGCAAGGAGGCTGGTATGTACACGCCGTCGAGGAACCTGTTGTCGTTCTATATCGCGGGGTTCCAGTTCTGGGATGGGGCGCTCGCGCTCGAGCAGCTCAAAGCCGGCGCGCGGCTCGATCTGGTTCCGGAGTTCGACAACCCGCATGACCCGAACGCCATCGCCATCTACTACGAGGGCTTCAAGCTCGGGTTCGTGCCCCAGGATTGCAACGAGCAGCTTGCCATCATGCTCTTCTTCGGCCACGGCGACGCGTTCGAATGCCGCGTGCAGCAGGTTGCGCCCGACCGCAGCCCGTGGCACCAGGTGCGCGCGGGCATCTACGTGGTGGATTCACGGTAGCACCGGCACACGCGACGAAAAAGGGGCGCGCACGAGGCACGCCCCTCAGCCGGTCGGGTGTCGATGGGCGGCACCCGCAAGAACGGCGGACAGCTTACACGGTCATGCCGCCATCGACGGCAAGCACCTCGCCGGTCACGTAGGACGCGAGGTCGCTCGCGAGGAACACGAACGCGTTCGCCACGTCCTCGGGCTGGCCGACGCGCCTCAAGGGGATGGCGTCGGCGATGGGCTTGATCATCTCCTCGGGCAGCGCCGCCACCATGTCGGTCGCGGTCACGCCCGGCGCCACCGCGTTCACGCGGATGCCCTGGGGTCCCAGCTCGCGCGCGAGCGAGACGGTGAGGCCGTTCACCGCGAACTTGCTCATGGGGTAGCCCACGCCGGACTGCTGGCCCATCTTGGCAACCATGGAGCTCGTGTTGATAATCACGCCGCCCGCGCCCAGCACGCGCGACGCCGCCTGGCAGCCGTTGAAGACGCCCTTGATGTTGACGTCCACGATCTGGTCGAGCTGCTCGGGCGTGTACGAGTCGAGCGGCATGGAGTGCGAGATGCCCGCGTTGTTGCACACGATGTCGAGCCCGCCGAAATGCTCGGCGACCTCGCGGAACGCGGCCTCAAGCGCCGCCTCGTCGGCGACGTTCGGCCAGATGCCCATGACGGGCGCCTCGGGGTTCTCGGCAAGGATGGCCTTGACGGCCTTCTGCGCGGTTTCCTCACGGCTGCCGCACAGGGCGACGTTCGCGCCCTCCTCGAGGAAGCGCTTGACGATCGCGAGGCCGATGCCGCGCGAGCCGCCCGTGACGACAGCGGTCTTTCCCGTAAGTAGCATGGTGCTCCTTTCGATGCGCACGCGGGCAGGCGCCCGGCGCGTGGATAGGTGTAATGCACCTTACCCCGCGTCCCGCCCGCGCCCTGCCGCGAAGGGGAAAAATCGGTATGCGGTAGCACGGACTTCGGTGTGCGTCGCCGGCTTGACAGCGGGCGCGTCCCTGCTACACGCGCGCGATGGCGGCCGGCACCTGCCCGTGGAGGGTCGCTTTAGACGTCCAGCAGCTCCTCGATTGCGCCCACACGGTAGTTCTTGAACACGACCTCGCTCTCCTCCTGCGAGGCGTCGAGGTCGACGTCGGCCATGATGCCGAAGTCGTTATCGCCGTCCGCGTCGTGGAAGATCTGGTGCACGTGCCACACATGGTCGGATTGCTCGTCGCGCTCGTCAATCGCGAAGTACGCCGTGGAGCGCGCATCCGCATCAAGGAGCAGCTCGTCGTGCTCGTCGAAGAACTCGTCCAGCACGCGCCGCCAGCGCGGCTCGCCCATGCCCCAGGCACCGTCGAGCTCGCCGAGCTCGTCTGCGCGCTGCGCGGCGGCGAGCCGCACGCGCCGGAAGAGCGCGTTGCGCACGAGGAGCGTCATGCCGCGTCGATCCGCCACGACGGCGTCCGCTGCCGTGGGCGGCGCCACGTCGAGCGCGGCGGCGACCCCTGCGGCAGCCCACTCGTCCACCAGGCTCGAGTCGATGCTCCGCACCATGAGGCCGAGCCACGCGATGATGTCCTCGAGCTGCTCGTTGCGCTTGTCGAGTGGCACGGTGCGGTCGAGCGACCGGAACGCCTCGGCGAGGTAGCGCAACAGGATGCCCTCGGATCGCGCGATGCCGAGCTTCTGGATGTATCCCTTGAAGTCCGAGGCGCTCTCGAGCATGTCGCGCAGCACGGACTTCGGGCTCAGGGCGTAGTCAGCCGCCCACGGCACCTTCGCGCAGTATTCGGCGAACGCGACGTCGAGCAGCTCCTCGAGCGGCTTGGGGTGCGTGACGTCTTGGATGCGCTCCAGGCGCTCCTCGTAGTCGACGCCGTCGGTCTTCATGGCGGCCATCGCGGCGTCGCGCGCCTGCCGCTCCTGCGCGCGCAGCACCTGCTTGGGGTCTTCGAGCGTCGCCTCTACCATGGAGATGAGGTCGAACGTGTAGGTCTCGCTCTCCGGGTCGAGCAGTTCGAGCGCCGCGAGGAGGAACGGCGACAGCGGCTGGTCGAGGGCGAAGTCCTCAGGCAGGTCGACCGTGAGGGAGTAGGAGACCGCGGGCTGCGCCTCCGCGTCGGGGGCGGATCCGTCGCCTGCGGGCAGCTCCTCGCGCACCACGACGCCGGTGTCGATGAGCGTGGCGAAGATCTCGTCCGCGCGCATCTCGAGCTTGAGCTTTTCCTCGGGCGTCTGCAGGCTGCGCTCGATGAGGTCGTGGACGCGGGCGCGCGCGTCGCCGCCGCGCTCCACCATGGCGAGCACCATGGAGTTCGTGACGCGCATGCGCGGTTTGAGCGTCTCCGGCGCAGCCTCGCACAGGCGCTCGAATGTTTGCTTGTTCCAGGTCACGAATCCCTCGGGCGGTTTCTTCTTCTTGAGTTTGCGCAGCTTCTTGGGGTCGTTGCCCGCTTTTGCCATGAGCTTCGCGTTCTCGATATCGTGCTCTGGCGCCTCGGCGATCACCATGCCCTCGGTATCGAAGCCCGCGCGTCCGGCGCGTCCGGCGATCTGGTGGAACTCGCGCGCCCGCAGGCGGCGCATCTTGTAGCCGTCGAACTTGGTGAGCGCGGTGAGCACTACGGTGTGGATGGGTACGTTGATGCCGACGCCGAGCGTGTCCGTGCCGCAGATTACCGGTAGCAGCCCCTGCTGTGCGAGCTTTTCGACAAGCAGGCGGTAGCGCGGCAGCATGCCGGCATGGTGCACACCTACGCCGTTCGCGAGCAGGCGCTTCAAGATCTTGCCGAAGGCCGTGGTGAAACGCGTCCCCTTGGCGGCGTCTTTGATGGCCTCGCGCTGCTCCTTGCTGGCAACGCCGAAGTTCGCGAGCGACTGCGCCGTGGCGAGCGCTGCATCTTGCGAGAAGTGCACGATGTAGAGCGGTGCTTCGCCGTGGCGAAGCGCGAGTTCGACTGTGCCCTCGAGCGCGGTGTCGACGTAGTCGTAGGCGAGCGGCACGGGACGGGGCGCATCGGTGACTTCGTCCACGGGCGTGCCGGTTTGCTCGTGGAGCGCGGCTGAGATATGCGACACGTCGCCGAGTGTGGCGCTCATGAGCATGAACTGCGTGTGCGGCAGCGTGAGCAGCGGTACCTGCCACGCCCAGCCGCGGTCGGGGTCGGCGAAGTAATGGAATTCGTCCATGGCGACGACGCCCACATCCGTGTCCTCGCCTTCGCGGAGCGCCTGGTTTGCGAGGATCTCCGCCGTGCAGCAGATGACGGGCGCCTGCGTGTTGATGTGTGTGTCGCCGGTGATCATGCCGACGTTATCGCGGCCGAGTACCTCGACGAGGTCGAAGAACTTCTCGCTTACAAGCGCTTTGATGGGCGCTGTGTAATACGCGCGCCGTCCCTGCGCCATGCCGAGGAACAGCATGCCGAGCGCGACGAGCGACTTGCCGGAGCCCGTGGGTGTGCCCAAGATTACGTGGTCGCCCGCGGCGAGGTCCATGAGGGCTTCCTCCTGGTGCGGCCAGAGCTCGATGCCGCGCTCCTCGCACCATGCGAGGAAGCGCTCGAAGGCCTGGTCGGGCGTGAGCCAGGGTTCCGGCTCTTCGCCTTCTTCGGGCTCCCACCAGCTGGGGGAGAGTGCACCGAGCGACCCGTGCTCGCCCGTGCTGCCGGTGCCGGCAGCGAATGAGCTGGCCGATGCGGAGGCAGCGCCTGCGTCCGCCGTCTGCCGCGTTGTTTCCTTGGATGCCATGTTCCGTCCTTCTCGTGAGGTTTCGTCTTTCATTATCATCCATATTGCCGGCTGCCGCCCTCGCGATCGTGTGTCTGAGGCGCATCTTGTATGCATGGCAGGCTTCGCGTTCACGGCCATCATGTTAAAGGTTCGCGCCATGCACCTGTTCGACTGTTCGTGCGCGTACCATGAGCTGGTCGTTCAAAGAGAGGTTCGCACATGCGCCACATACGCCGTCTGAGTGCGTTCATATCGGGGCACATGCCCTTCATCGTCCCGGTCTGCCTCGTGTCGGGCATCGCGTTTCCCCAGGTTCTGGGGCCGGCGAAGGCCGCGGTGCCGTACCTGTTTGCCATCATCACCTTTCAAGGCTCGCTCAACACCTCGCTGCACCAGGTAGCGGAGACGTTCCGCCGCCCGCGTGAACTCCTCGCCATCCTCTCGGTCACCGTCGTGCTCATGCCGGCGCTCGCTCGTCTCGCCGCAGGCCTTATCTTTTCCGATCCGGGCATCATTACCGGCATCGTGGTGGAGTACAGCATTCCCATCGCAGTCATGAGCTTCATGTGGATCGACATGTATCGCGGCAACGCGTCGCTCGGCCTCGCGGCGATCCTCATCTCAACGGTGCTCGCGCCCGTGACGTTGCCGTTCGCGTTGCGCGTGCTCATGGGGGCGTCGGTGACGGTCGACCCTTGGTCCATGGTGGGCGACCTTGTGTTCATGATCGCCCTGCCGGCCATTGCGGGCGTTGCGGTGAACGAGTTGTCGAAAGGATGGGGCCACGAGACGCTTGCGCCGAACCTCGGTGCGTTCACGCGGCTCTTCTCGGTCTTCGTGATCGCCTGCAATTCCACGGGGCTTGCTCCCTACGTGCGCTCGTTCGACCCGCTGGTGCTCGAGGTCGCGGCGTTCATTTGCGTGTTCGCGACGCTCGGATTCGTCCTTGGCTTAGGTATGGCCCGCCTCCTAGGACTTTCTGTGCAGGACATGCTCTCGATGGTGTTCTGCGTTGGGTTGCGGAACATTTCGTCTGGCTCGGTCATCGTGACGCAGTTCTTCCCGGGGTCGGCCATCATCCCCGTAATGGCGGGGACGCTCTTCCAGCAGATCTTGGCCGCCGTGTTCGGCTCATTGGTGCAACATCTTACGGGTGAAGAGCGGGAGCGTCAGCACAAGCGCGTGCGTCTGGCGCGACTTCGCGAGCACAGGAAGCGGGAGTAGCGCGGGCGAGCCTTCGAGGCCGTTGTTTCCGGCACTCCTGCTGCGGAGAGGCGTTCGGCGCCGTGCCGCGGCTGGGTAACGGGAATTGCCGTCGTCACCGTGCTCGCGCATCACTGTTGGGGGTTGCCGCCTTGCCTTTCGCCATGCGGTTTCGCGCGTTCACGACGTACCCTTCCATGCCGAGCGGCACATAGGTGAGCGAGCCTAGGTCGCGGGGAAGGTATTCGGCAAGGCTTTGCTCGGCATCGCGACCGGCTTGGATTTGTGCTGGGGTCGGCGCGGCGGCGGGTGTTGCGCAGATGCCGTATACGGCGGCGCCTTGTGCCGCGAGGCGCGCCTCGTATTCCGTCTCGGGGTGTCCCGGATGTTCCGCGCGCACGTCATCGGACACCCAATGCAGCGCGTATCCGGCGGCTTCGAACTGGGTGAGCGCGTAATCGCGCAGCGGTTGGCTGTCGGTGCGCAACGTGACGCGGGCGTCCGGCGCGAGGAGCGCGCGGTACGCGAGCAGATGGTCGACGTTCACCAGGCGCTTGCCGGCGTACTTGCGCTTGGGAAACGGCGTGGGGAAGTTGAGCGTGATGCCTGCGAGCTCGCCGGGGGCGAAGATGCGTGCGAGCGATTCGGCGCTGCGGGGCAGAACCAGGGCGTTTTTCAGCCTGTTTTCGACGATGCGTTGCGCAGCATACGCGATGCAGATGGGTTCCGTATCCATGCCGAGGTAGAGCGAGCGCGGATCGCGTGCGGCGCAGGCGGCGAGGTAGGCGCCCTTGCCGCAGCCGAGGTCGAGGTATACGGCGTCGAACGTGCCAGCCGCGGGCGCGGGGGAGGCGGCGGGGTCGTCGGCGGTTGCAGCGCTTGCCGCGCGGACGGGCGCGCACGCTGCCGCCCAGGAGCCACGGTAGATTTCCGGCGCGACCTCGATGGCGTCCGCATAGCGCTCAAGGCGCTCTTCGAGCACGAAGTTTTTCGGCGTGCGGATGTGCGTCTGTCCCATGCTTAGGCTTTCATGACGGGTTCGCTGCCGGGGATGCGGCGAAGCAGCACGTAGCGATTGAGGTTTCCGGCGCGGCCGTCGGCGGAGTAACGCTCAAACGGGCGCACCGTGTCGGCGGGCAGTGCCTCGATGAGCTGGTCGATCTCGCGCTCCTCGAAATGGTGGCAGTAGCGCAGGCTCGTGCCGTCCTGCCAGCCCAGGAGGTGGTCGCCAGGTTCGAAGGCTTCGAGCACGGCGGGCGCGAGCAGGCCGCGTTCGCGAGCGGCTTCTTCGGCATCATGCGCTTTCGAAGCGAGTCGCTCGTCATGCATGAACTGCCAGAACGACACCGCGATGATGCCCCCGGGAGCCGTGTGGCGCACGAGCTCTCGCAGCCCCGCGACGCGGAGTTTGAAGCTCGGCACATGGTGCATGAAACCGAAGCAACAGGTGAGGGCGCACGCATCGGTAAAAATACCCCAGGGGTTTTTTAACATCTCCGGGGTGCCCGGAGCCTCGTCAAGCAGCGCGCCAAGGATATCGACGTTGTGGTAGACGACGCCCGCCGGCAGCGATGGCTCCGTTGCCAGCTCGCCGCAGTTATCGACCGCGTGGAATTCGAAAGGCGCCTCCGGCAATTCCTCGGAAAGGAACCGTTCGAGCCGCATGTTTCCGCAGGCAAGGTCGAGCATCTTGAGGGGCTTACCCGGCGCGAGGGCGTCGACGCAGGCCGCCACGTGTGCCACGATGCGCCGCCACCCGTCCCACGGTGCCTTGCGCGTGGCCGAAAAGCTCGCGGCATTATCGCGGTAGAAGCGGGTGTTCAAATCTATGAGCTGTCGGGCGACCGAGATGTCCATGTGCTCCTTCACTAATCGATCCGGCACCAGTATGATAATCAGTCGGCGACCTCGTTTCGTCGAGAGCGGAGCGCCTTCGCGAAAACGGAGGAGATGCACCATGCCCGTAGGACTTTTGCCCATCATCTACCTGGCCTTCATCAGCCTCGGCCTGCCCGACGCCGCGCTCGGGTCTGCCTGGCCGCTCATGGCTCCGGCGCTCGGAGCGGGGATTTCCTGGGTCGGCGCGGTGACGATGATCATCTCTGCCGGCACGATCGTGTCGAGCCTCATGTCGGTGCGTGTGGTCGAGCGGTTCGGCACGGGGCGTGTGACCGCGGTGAGCGTGCTTCTCACGGCGGCGGGCCTGGCCGGCTTTGCACTTTCGGGCGAGTTTTGGCAGCTCTGTTTCTGGGCGGTGCCATACGGCCTCGGTGCCGGAGCGGTCGACGCGGCGCTCAACGCCTACGTGGCCGTGCACTACGAGTCTCAGCATATGAGCTGGCTGCACTGCATGTGGGGCGTGGGCGCGAGCGCGGGACCTCTCATCATGGCGCAATGCCTGGGCGTGGGCACCTGGTCGCTCGGATTCTTGGTGCTCGGCGGAATCCAGGTCGCGATCGTCGCGGTGCTCACGCTGTCGCTGCCCTTGTGGAAAGAGAAGAAGCTACCGCACTCCGCTGCGGGGCAAGGTGCCGAAGAATCCGGTGATGACCGCGTTCAACCAGCGCGTTTTTCGCGCATGGAGCTCTTGCGCCGCGACGGCGTGCCGGCGGTGCTGCTCTGCTTCTTCTGCTACTGTGCGCTCGAATCGACCTGCGGCAACTGGGCGGCGACGTACTGTACGCTTGGACGTGGGATTTCCGCTGAGGTCGCGGCGAGCTGGGCGTCGTACTTCTACATCGGCATCACGGTCGGCCGCGCCCTGAGCGGTTTCATTTCCCTCAAGGTGCGCGACCATAACATGATTCGGTTGGGGCAAGCGCTGGTTGCTGTGGGGATTGCCTGCATCGTGTTGCCGTTGGACGAGTCGGTGCTGCTGGTCGGCCTCGTGCTCGTGGGGCTCGGCTGCGCGCCCATCTACCCATCGATCATCCATGCCACCCCGGCGCGCTTCGGCGACGACGTGGCACTCGCGCTTACGGGTATGCAGATGGCGTTCGCCTATGTGGGAAACCTTGCGATGTCGCCGCTCTTCGGAGTGCTCGCGCAGATGGTGAGCATCGAGCTGTATCCGTTCTATCTTACTGCGCTGCTCATCGTGATGGTTGCGGCGGGCGAGAAGCTCAACGCCATCATGCGCCGCCGTATGTAAAATAACCCCAGGGGTTTTTTAACATTCGCGGCGCGGCCACCGGGCGTCCGGCTCGTGCTCATGCGGTAGAATCTTGCGACATGGAAGAGATCATCTTGCAGATACTCGCTGCGCTGCGCCGCGGGGAGACGGTCGACGATCGCGCGCTCGTAAAGCTCGTGCACGCGGCCGCCAAGCGTTTCGGCGGTGACAAGCGCGCGTTCGCGAAGCGCCGGCTCCTACCGTTTTACCAGCGCGTACGTCGTGAAGAGCCCGAGCGCTGGGCAAGCTGGGACGTCACGCCGGAGCTCGAGGCCGCACTCGTCAACGTGCTGCGCATGAAGCCGCGTCGGTCAGCCTCGGGCGTGGCGACGATCACGGTGATCACCAAGCCGTGGCCGTGTTCCGGCTCGTGCGTCTTCTGCCCGAACGACGTGCGCTGCCCCAAGAGCTACCTGCACAACGAACCTGCCTGCGCCCGTGCCGAGGCGGCCTGCTACGACCCGTACCTGCAGGTTTCCGCGCGGCTCACGGCGCTCGCCCAGATGGGGCACGCCACGGACAAGATTGAGCTCATCGTGCTCGGCGGCACGTGGAGCGATTACCCCGAGGAATACCAGACTTGGTTCGTGACGGAGCTTTTTCGCGCGCTCAACGACGACGCCATTGCGGGCGAGGCGGCGAACCCGATGCTGCGCGGGTTCGCGGATGAGCCGGGGGCGATGCCGGGGACGGAGAGTGCGGCGCATGCCGAAGATCCCGCTTGCGACCCGGTCGGTCAAGCTGCGCCCGGCGTCCCTGTGATTCCACCAGGTGTTCGCGAGCGCCGCGCTCAGTACGTGGCGTGCGGGTTAATGTCGAAGGCCGCGCCCGCCGCCGCGTCGGCACCCGAGGCGGGTTCGTGGTTGCCGCTCGACGTCCTCGAAACCACGCAGCGCGCCGTCGACGCCGGCAAGCTCACCTACAACCAAGCGGTCGCGCACCTCTACGCGGGGAGCTCCGCGTGGTGCCAGGCAGCGAAGTGGCAACGCGCTACGCTGGCCGACCTCGAGCGCGAGCACGCGCGCAACGAGCGGGCGCGGCATCGCGTGGTGGGGCTCGTGGTCGAGACGCGGCCGGACGCCATCACGCCCGAGGCGCTCGTCCACATCCGTCGGCTCGGCGCCACGAAGATCCAGATGGGCGTGCAAAGCGTCGACCAGCGCATTCTCGATAAGAACGGCCGCAATACCACGGTTGGGCAGATCGAGCAGGCGTTCGACCTGCTGAGGCTCTTCGGCTTCAAGATCCACGCGCACGCCATGGTGAACCTGCTCGGTGCCACGCCCGAGAGCGACCGCGCGGATTACCGGCGCTTTGTGACCGACCCCGCATTCCAGCCGGACGAGGTCAAGCTTTACCCCTGTGCGCTTATTGAGAGCGCGCGCCTGCGCGAGCGCTACGAAGGGGGAGATTGGGTGCCCTACACAGAGGATGAGCTTGTGGGCGTGCTCGCAGCCGACGTGCTCGCAACGCCGGCGTTCTGCCGCGTGTCGCGTATGATCCGCGACTTTTCGTCCGGCGACATCATGGCGGGCAACAAGAAGCCGAACCTGCGGCAGATGGTGGAGGAACGGCTTGCGCGCGCGTCTGCTGCCGGGGGCGAACCGGTCCGCGAGATCCGCTATCGCGAGATCGCGACGAGCGAGGTGGACGTGGGCGCGCTTGCGCTCAACGTTGTGCCCTACGAGACGAGCGCTACGGACGAGCGCTTCTTGCAGTGGGTGACACCAGAAGGTCGCATCGCCGGTTTTCTCCGCCTCTCCCTGCCCCACCAGCCATTGGGGACGGGGGATTTTGGCTGGTCGCTCCAAGACGACCCGTCCCGCGAGCGCACTGCTGCTCTCGAGCCACTCAATCCCGCTCCCCATGCCTCGCCAACGGGAATTGCATCCATTATCAATCCCAAGGAGGCCATGATCCGTGAGGTGCACGTCTACGGCATGGCGACGCGCGTGGGCGAGGACGGCGCGGCAGCGCAGCACCACGGGCTTGGTCGTCGGCTTATCGAGCGCGCCTGCGAGCTTGCGCGCGAGGCCGGCTACAAGCGCATCAACGTCATCAGCGCCGTGGGGACAAGGGAGTACTATAGAATGCTAGGGTTCCACGACCATGGACTGTACCAGCAGAGGAGTCTCGATGAACGAGGATAGGCAGACCGAGGGCAAGCCCGCGGGCGCGACGGTACAAGAACCGGCGGCATCGCGTGGAGCGGAGGAGCGCAGGGTTCCGAGTGATATCGAGACGAAGCTCCTGGGTGACGCCCCGGCCGATACACCAGAAGAGCTTGAGGCAAAGGTCGCCGGCAAGGTGCTCGCGGGCACGCGCGGCGCGAGCGCACCCGTGAAGCAGGCGGCGGTGACGGTGGGCATCGTGGCGCTCGTGCTGGTGCTCGCGTTCGTCTTCCAGCTGGCACAGTTCCCCGCTCCGGTGATCGGCGTCATCGTGGTCATCGCGATTGTGATGTTCGCGCTCGTGCTGGTGAACCCGCACGTCGTGCGCACGCAAGCCGGTCGTGCGCTTGTGTATACACGGCTCGCGAAGGGGCAGCCCGTACGCGTCATGCGCCTGGGCGGCGTGTACCAGTCTGCGACGTATCTGGGCTTTCAGAGTTGCGAGCCGGTGTTCAAGTACATCAAGGCCTTCGATGTGGTATTCGATGCCGAAGATGCCGTGCGCGCGGCGACCGGACATGGCGTAGAGCGCGTGCTCGCGCTGGGCGGCGGTGGGTTCTCATGGCCGAAGCATGCGATCCTCGACCATGACTGTCTGCATGTGGACGTGGTCGAAATCGATCCTGCGATCATTCAGGCGGCGCGGCGTTGGTTCTATCTGGACATGATTGAGCGCTACGCTGGACGGCGCCTGCGCGTGCACGAGGGCGATGGCCGGGCGGTGCTGGACAAGCGAGCTCGTAGGCTGGAAGCGGGAGAGCCCAAGGCTCAGCGCTACGATGCGATTGTGAACGACACGTTTTCTGGCGGAGAGCCCGTGCGCGAGCTTGCCACCGTCGAGGCAGCGCAGGCAGTGCGCACGTGTCTCAACCCCGGTGGCGTGTACGCGACGAATGTGGTCGCGCGTGACGGCGACACCAGCGTGCTGCGCAGCACCGTCGCGACGCTTTCGCAGGTCTTCGCCCACGTGTGCGTGATCCCCGTGGAGGAGGACACCTGTGCGAGCGACGACAACTACATCGTTGTGGCGACGGACGGGGATACCCAGTTCCCCGGCGCGGTGCCGTTTGACGAGGAGTTTTTGGGCGAGGTGGTGAGGGATTAGGTAAAGGTGTGGGACGTTTAGCCTAACCTGCTGTTCGCTCTTTAGCGAACTACCGCGAACCCAGCCTGCTTGAGGATGCGTATGATGGTTCGCGCGGCGACGCGGTCGTACTCACGGCTCTGCTCGGAGAGCTCGCCGTATGGCACCAGATCGGGGTGAATGCGGCGCACGTCGTCTCGCGGGGACCCGGGGATCCAGCCATGGCGCAGTCGCTCGTTGCACCAGCGTCGGTGTTCGAGAAACGCGAGCTCTTCGATTTCCTCGGGCGTGAACTCCTCCACGCGTTCATGAGACGCACCATCGTCCAATCGCTCCAGGCGGTATCCCAAGGCATACAGTTTCGCAGGAATATCTCGCACCTGATCGGCGTTCGACTGGCGAAGCACCTCGGGTTGTTCGTCGAAGCTTCCGTACTCAGGCGTTCTGCCGATGCGGCGGCACTCCTCAAGCCACGCCTGGTAGCTCGCGGTACGCGCCAGCTCGTCGATAGGGGCTTGCAGCAAAAACGATGCATTCCGTCGCAGCATGGCGTCTGCGCGCGCATCGAGGTATCCGCCGGGCGCCACGCGTTCACGCGCATATGCGATTAGCCTGATGTCGAAGAAATGGCTGGCGTCGAGTGGCGTGAGGTCGAGCTCCTGGGCAAGCGGGTCAAGGTCTTCAGCTCGATCGATGCGGCGGATGACCACCTCGCCGTGCGCGCCATATTGAAAGAGCGGCCGCGCTCCAAAGGTGAGCTCTGCAGCTGAGGCGCGCTCGATGCTTGCGCCCCGTTCAAGCTCGAAGTGCAGCGCCGCAAGATAGCCCACGTCTCGCATGAGCGAAGTGGGTCGCGTCACCCGGGCGTCGGGATACCTCAGACGAGGAATGTCGGAAAAGAGGCTTCTACTGTAGCGCTCCGCGGAGGCGGGGATGTCGCTGCCGGTGTAATCCGTCACCAGCTCATGGTCGATGAGCGTGGCGTGGATATCCTGGGGGAGCTGGCCAAATCGGCGCACGCAGATGTTCGCCGCGCGAATGTCGCGATGGTACAAGCCGTGGGTGTGTAGGCGTTCAACCTGGTCGAGTATGTCGTAGAAAATCTTCTTGTTCTCGATGGCGCGTTCGGGCGTGCCTAGGGGAGAGAGGCGCGCGCCGTCTGCCTTCGCGGCACCGGGTATCGGAGCGTTCCGGAAGAGGGCGTCCTCAAGATTGACGCCCGCATCCTCTTCAAGGATGCACGGCAGACTTCGCCCGTCGACCATCACGGTCCCAACCAGTTCGTAGATATCTGGGCCGACGCACAGCAGCTGGTTACGCGCGAGTGAGGATACCTCCGCCGCGTAGAACGAACCGTCGGACGCGGTGAAGAGCACTGCTACGCAGGGCAGGTGCGTGCCGTCGGACTGGGTGAGCACTCCCCGGTAGACATGCTTTCGATCGGAGGAGACCATGGGTTTCAGCGAGCTCGCGTCGAACGTCCCGGCATTGGTCGCGAAGCTCAGGCACGAAGAGCCCGTGCAGGCGGGCGCGACGACGTTGGGGAGCGTCGCGGTTTCGGTCGAGATGCGCCGGTCTTGCATGTCTGTTGGTTGTCCCATGGAGCCCCCTCACAGCAGCTCGAAGCGGGAGCCACAGAGCTGGATGATGTCTCCGCGCTCCAGGGTGATGACATCTACGATAGCAACGTCGCTTGCATCGACGCCCATATGCGCCGCCCACGCTTCCGCCGTCGTGCTCCCGCGCGACGAAAGGACGAAGAACAGCCGCCGTCCCTCGCGTGAACGCATGACGTACGTGCCGTTCTTCGAGCCAAGATCACGCAGCTCAACCGACCACCCGCGGGCATCCTGCACCAGCGAGAGCATCGCGTGGTAGCGCGAATCGCCTCGGCCTTCGATTTGGTTCCCGTGCTCGTCAAAGCGCGCAGTGGAAAGAAAGCGCTTCGGTATGTCTTGCGCAACGGCTTCGAGCGCTGCAGGTACGCGCGCCTGCTCGTCGAAGGCGCTTCCCATGACGAGCCAGAGGCGCCGCGTCGCACCGTTGTCGCCGGGAAGAAGCGCGGTGCCTTCGGGTTCGAAGACGCTCAGGTCGACCGTTCCAGCAACTTCGCGGTCGCCATTCTGCAAACAGCGCCGAAGCAGCGCCTCACCGTGCACGGCGCGCGTTACCGTCGAGCGCTGAGCCGGCTCGAGCGTGGTGGCCGTCCGGTTGGAGCCCGTAGGACGAATCGCCTCGCGCGGACCGGCTATGGCGCAGATTACGGTGTTCCAGATGAGGAGCGCCTTGCCGGGCAGCCAAGTGGGGAGGCCGGGGACGGGTGCGGGGTGCTCCAGCGAAAAGAACCCGTTGTCCAGGTGCCGCGCGATGTCCGGTATGGTGAGGCCGTGCGCGTCGGTATCGTCTGCGTCGCGCATGCCCTCGAGGAAGAGCCTCTGCGACACGCGAACCACGCCACGGTAGGCATCGTGCTTGCTGCCGCCGTCGAACGACGGATAGCCATTGGCAGCAAAAGCGCGTGCGAGCTCTTCGGCGAGCTGAGAAACGGCCTGCTCATCTTGCCACATGAGGAGCGTGAAGAGCGGGTTGATCTCTTTGGCGCACCACACGGGGAGCAGCTTGCGGCAGCGAGCGACGACGGCGCCTTCCGCGCCCGTATCGCTTTTCTGCTGCGCGACGCTCCGGTAGTAGTGCGCCTCGTCGGCCAGTTCGGTGGCAAAATCCTGCAGCGCCTTGGGAAGCCCCGGTACCAAGGGGGCGAAGGCCTGCGCAAACGCACGCAGCTGGGGAGCGAGCTTGGACACGTCGTTGCGGCTTTTCTTGCAAAACGGCGGCCAATCCTTCCCGAGTTCGCCCACAATCGCCGCCGGTTGCTTTGAGCGAAGATTCAGCGGGTTGGAGTCGCGAATGCTTTTGATATTGGCGTCGAGGAAGGCGAACATCTCGGCTGCACGCGCATCGTCATCGGGGAAGAGATCGCGCTCAACGAGCATGTCGCCCAGGCGATAGTAGGTGTAGTTGCAGTTCAAGACCCAGCGTTCGACGTCTTTCTGCTCGATAGGCTCCGGGTGCATGGCTTCGAACGAATCGAACGGCGCGGCATCGTCGTCGTGGTCGCGGATCCAGGTTGCGATGAACCGCGCGAGTACGTTGATGGGTTTGACCTCGTTGACAGCCTTCATTGGTCCCCCGCTTGGTATGCATCTATTGTTTCCTCGGCAAGAACACGTAGATCGCGGTAGTCGTAGTATGGGACGCTGCCCAAAATGCCCGAATGCCAGATTGCCACCCGATCATTTTCTTCAGTAAGAAAGACCCCATAAGGGATGTTATCCCGAATATGCAGCCCATCTTCCGCTAGATGAAAGGTGACAAGTCCTAAACCATAGGTTCCATCATCATGAATATTGGCATAGAAACCCTGTATGACGTCGGATTCTGCCGTCGGCGCAGTGAATTGGAGCAAACCGGGGATATCTTCGCTGACTCCCAATTCTTCTCCAGTGTTTGCATCCAAGGCGACGAAGCGTCCGCTGGATTCCTGCAGCAGCACGGACTCATCATCGGGGCTCATTGCCATATACCCGCCTGCAGACACATCCGATGGGTATTCCCAGAGCAGGTCTCCCGTACCCATGTCAAACGACCTGACCATGCCGTCTTGGCACGAGACAAGGAGGTTGTTGTGCACTTCATCCAGGCGGAGATAGGCCGATGCGCCAGACATTGTCGCCACACTGTATAAACCTAGTTCAGCATCGTCAACGAATTCCCCTGTTGCACGGTTGAGTAGCGCGAGGTTGTGCTCCCCATCGGCGTACTGCCCGAGAAGGACCGCTATCGTGCTGTCAGAAGCGATGGCTCCCATGATTCTCGGGGAAGTGACGGGTAGATTTCTGTAGTCAGCGACGGTCTCCAAGGTCTCTTCATCAAGAACTTCGATCGTATCGCCATGTGTTACGCACAGCAGGCCGCACGCGGGGTCGGTAGAACAGAATGCCAGCTCTTCTGCTGGCCATGTGCGCTGTGCAATCAAATCTCCTTGTTCGATATCAACAGTCGAGAGGGTGAATGCGCCCGAATCATCTTGCTGGCGGAACACGATCACATCGGGATTTTGTGATGCGCAAACCCCGACCGATTCTGTGATTCCAAGCGCCGCTAGATCGATTGCACCGAGGTTCTCAAGGTTCTGAGTGTCAAAGACGATATTTTGGTTTCTGCCTTGAGCAGGGTTTGCAGCGATGAAGAGGAGTCGAGAAGCATCCACATTAGGAAAGGATGGCGACAGCCCGGTGGCGAGTGGTTCAAATCCATCCACAGCCGAGAATGCCACCTGCTTATGCACTTCAAGCGCAGAGCCATCGGTTTTGGGAGCTGATGCTTGGATATATGCAGGCAAGCCCCCCGTCTCAGTCTTTTGGCTTGCCGAAAGGCGCGGGCCACTCAAATCTTCAAGTTCGGCATAACCGAGCTGTCCTTCTGCGTAAGTGAGACAAAGCCTGCTGCCATCTTGCAAGGTGATATAGGCCGCAGCTGATCCTTTGGGGAACGTGAGGTTAGGAGCAACGGCGTCTATCGTGTTCCCCGGTAGCCGTATTGTCTCAAGGGCTTCTCCGGAGCCTGTATCGATTACCGTCGCCATGGCGCCAGTTACAAGGAAGCAGACGCCATCGTAGGCTGGCAGGACAAATGGCTGGGTGCCTTCTTGAGCTTCATCGCTTTGTTCGCTGCTGGGAATTGATGTGCTCCATAGCAGTGAGCCATCCTCGAGGTTGAGCGCGGCAACGGTGCAAGAACTAGAAGGCCCTTGGTCTACGTGTGCTGCAATGATGCCCGATTCGATTTCCATCAAAGAGGTATCGCTTCCGAGGTTCCACGGCATCATATGTGCTGTCATTTCTTTTACATCCACGATGGTGAGCGTATCAGTTCCGGGAATGAGGATAAGGCTGTCATCCGCGTTGAACCAAGGTGTCTCGCCGTCATTGAGGCGCATCGGTAACGGTATCTCGGCAACTTGTTCTCCGTTTTCCATCGAAAGTAAGAGAAGCGTGTCGGGAGTTCCTTCTTTGGCGTCGCCATTTCGTGAAGCGATGGAAGCGAGCTTTCCGTCATGGGAGATAGCGTGACCCGAGGCGTTGCTATGGGCTTTCGACCATATGATGTCCCCGGTTTCTATATCGAAACATATAGTATGGAAGTACGAATAGCTCACCAGCAGGTAGGAATCGGAAAGCACGAGATCGCCGGTAAAACTGGGGACTAATTGAGCATGAGGAATCAAAAGCTCAGGCCTTGTCATGATGTGGTTGGGGTCGGACGAGAACGAGTGGACGAGCGCCCCCGAATCTGCATCGAGGATATCGATTGTGGATGTTGCATCTCGGCAAGCAATGAGTGTTGCGTCGGGACTGATTGCTATAGCTTCGATGCGTCCTTGCATGCGGTGTTCATAGCACGCGCGGAATTGATAGGGGTGTGCGTCTGCCGAAGGATAGACACCTAGCGCGTCAGCGAGTGCGCTTTGGGCTTCGTCAACGAATGGACGAGCTAACGGATTTGAATTCGAGTCAGGGAGAGCATCCAGGGCTGTCTGGATTGCGCCAATACGGTCTCCCTCTGCAAGAAGGTCGCGAGATTGCTCTGAAAGCGCGATGGATTCAGCGATGCGGAGGCGCTGTGTTTCCATCCAGGCTGTCGTAAGTAGGATGCCGAGGGTCGCAATAATCGCGCATGCTGTTGCGATGGCGATGCGTGCACCGCGTTGCCTGCGCCGTTGGATGAGTTCGTCATAGGCGCAACCGATGATGGGGGCTACGAGCCGAAGTAGTTCACGACGGCGAGAAAAAGGACTTTTTGCCTCGCGGAGGTCGCAGGCAAGTGGTTCTGAATGTGCCGTATCAGACGAGCGGATAGCTGGTGGAAAACTCGTGTTCTGATCGCCCGCGGCGAGTACGGCAAGGACGCGTCCTCGCCCGTGCATCGCTACAAAAGTTCTGATTTCCCGTTCGACCCACAATGATTTTGCTGCGGCTGGTGTGCAGATGACGATAAGCCACTGCGAATTTGCAAGCGCTTGCTCAATGGAAGCGGGCAGTGACGGCGAGGCGGAGAGTTCCTCATCGTCTCGGAAGATATCGCCAAGTCTAGAGCCCTCCCTGTCCTTTCGTAGGGCACGAGGAATCCGATATGCCTCGAGGGCGTGATGGACCATACGGCTTATGCGTTGATCAGGTTCGGTGTGCCGATAGCTGATGAAAGCCGTATAGTTTCTCGGATCGTTCATTCCATGCCTCCCCAAACAACACTATTTAGCAGAGTAGATTGCCAGTGCCGCTTGTGCAAGGGTGGGAACACCAGGTTCTCACCTTCTCACGACCACGTTATCAGCGCTCTAGATGAGCTCGAAGCAGGAATCGGCGAGCTGGATGATGTCGCCGCGCTCGAGGGCGAGCTCGTCCACCAGACACACGTGTTCTGCGGACACGCCAAGTCGCTCTGCCCAGTCATCCACGCCCAGGTGGCGTCTGCCGGGAAACGCGAAGCAGGTGAACCCGTTGCAGGAGGTGCGCAGCACACACGTGCCGTTCTTCGAATCGAGGTCGCGCGCGACCACCCGTGCATGCTTGTGGGCATCTATCTCGATTGCCAGCTCAAGGTGGAAGCGGGAATCCCCGGAGCCTTCAACGACCTTGCCCACGCCGTCACGCACCTCGCTCATCACGAACGATGCGCCGAGCGTGACGAACTGCGTGCGATACGCACTGTTGGGCAGAGGAGCGTGCGCGTCGTAATGAGACCCTATGACCTTCCACAGGCCGGGGCTGCACACAGAGTCGAGCATAAGGCGGTCGATGGTCACCACGCGACCAGAGCTATAGCGTCGCCTGAGCAGTACCTCGCCGGTAAAGCAGCTGGGGCAGTGCGAGGTACGAGCGGTGTAAACAGACTCCGCCGTCGACGAGCCGTCGGGTAGCGCGCTGCCGATGGCTTCCTCCGGGCCGAGCACCGTGCAGATGACGACGTTCCAGATGAGACGCGCTTTGCCCAGGAGCCAGCGCGGGAGCGCTTCGGTTGAGCTGCCATGATCGAGCGAGAAGCCCTCGCTTGCAAGAAGGTGACCGATCTCTGGCACGGAGAGCGTCGTAAGGTCGGTGTCGTCATCGAGGTGATCGATATAGAGCGCCTGCGCTTGCAGCGTTGCCTCGCGCCACATCTCGATAGCGCGCACATGGCTCGCGTCGAGTGCGCGCTGTGCGGAAAACGAGGCAGCGAGCTTGTCTACCAGCTCTGCAAGGGCGTCCTCGTCGCTCCAGAAGAGCAGCGTGACCAGGGGGTTAATCTCCTTCGCGCACCATATGGGCAAGAGCGCGTGGCATGTTGTGACAAGCGCGCGAGAACCGTTTCCCGCCTCTTCGTCGACGAGTGCGTAGTAGGCGGCCTCTTCGCGAATCTCCGCCTCGGCTGATGCGAGCGCATCGGCGTGCTGGTCGCAAAAGGCGGGGTTCTCGGCGCGGAATTGCTCCAGCGAGTCCTCGAGACGCTCGAGCGTATTGCGGCTGTTTTCGGTGAACGGCGGCCAGTCTTTCGAGAGCTCGTAGGGGACGGACTCGCTGGGCTTCGAGCGCAGGTCGAGCGGCGTGGTGTCGCTGATGCTCTTGAAGGCGCGGTCGAGGCTGCGAATGAGTTTTGCACGCTCGCCGGTATCTTGCGGAAAGATGCTGCGGTCGTAGAAGATGCCGCCCATGCGGTTGTAGACGTAGTTGCAGTTGAAGACCCAGCGCTCGACGTTTTTCTGCGCGACCCGGCCGGGTTTGAGGTTCTCGAACGAATCGAACGGCAGCGCCTCCTCGGAGTTCGCACGAATCCAGGAGGTGAGGTATTCCGTGAGCACGTTGATGGGTTTGCGCCCGCTTTTCGGTTCCATGGTTCTTCCCGCTGCAGCCAGTTTTCCAACCGAGGAAACAATACCGCCAATGGTTTTGGGGCATTTGCCAATGGAATTGTTGGTTGGGGGGGGGTGCTCACTGAGATGTGCGCGGAATGACGAGGTAGATGGTGCGGGTGTGACGCGGCAGCTCGGTGCGTGTGCGGTCGGTCATGCGCCATTGGGGTGGCGAAGGACGAGCATTGGGAAACGAACTGTTTTGAACGAGAGGATACTGTGCGCAGGATATAGAGTCTCCTGCGGACGGAGGAAACGATGAGGTGCTGGAATTGCGGCGAAGAAATTGGTGAGGAAAGTCCTTGCCCGAAATGTGGGGCTGGTCGGGAGGATGAGCTGGCTAGGGAGAATATGGAGAATGCTCAAGAAGCGGAGGAGCCTAGAAGCGAAGCAGCCGCAGAAAAAGCTATTCTCGAGGAGAAAAAGCCTGCTGGCGAGGACAGTGGGGAATCAGAGCCGCAGGCAAGTGATGACGTGAAAAAGAAGCCTAAGCGTATGCTTTATGGCGGTCTTGCGGTCGCTGCAGTGGTAATCCTGGCAGTGTTCGTTTTTGTTCTTTCTGGAGCGGGCTTGCAGATTAGGAAGGCTGGCGCGTGGCCCGACTTTCCCTATCTGGCATCTCTCATCGATAGGCCGGACGATTTTGTTCGTGCGCTGAACTGCCCTGACCTGCAAGAAGCGTATAACGCGGCAAAGCGCGATGAAGACTGGGATGAGCCCCTTGTGGTGGAAATCGATATCGACGGATTGGAGCCAAATGACTTCGCGGGTGAAGTAGATAACGCCTATCCTTTAATCGAGGTCAGATTCAACAGCGAAGGCTTAGTCGATTACTTCCACCTCGTCTATGCCCCTCCTACGGTCGACAACGATTTGAATCAATTGACAGCTTCCAGCGCTGATGAATGGTCTCTGCATCAAACCGTAGCATTTAATTTGCTGAGCAAATACGGATACGGCTCTACGGAGGTTACTGAAGACGAGCTTGAGGCAAAGATTAATCAGATTAGGAGCGAATGCACGATTCTTCAGCCATTTACCGAAGAAATTCTTGCTGACCCTTCATCTATCTTGGAACGTTGCGGTTTCGAGGCGTCCTCAGTCCAGGCGACAAACGAGGCAGTAGCCTCTGCTGATTGGCGCCAGGGGTATCTCCGTGCATTCCAGGCCTATGTTCTTGCTGTTCAATCTGGTCAGAACGTTCCTCCTATCACTACCGGCATGAGGTACGAGGCATGGTTTGAGGCGGATGGCATCAGCGACGTTTCATTTTTCTATCAAGCACAAGATTTTGATATGTTCGTGCAAGATGAGGGCTTCACTGAGCTTCACGTTGGGGATTCCGGAATGCTGTGTCTCGGTTTCTGTCGGGATGGATACTGGGAGCCGGCGCAGGGAACCGACCAGATTGCGGCGTGGGCGAACAGCAACCTCAATGCTCTGTCTATTGATCTCTGGTCGGTTAGCGAGGGGGCTCCGACCGATTCTGGAATAGAGGGCTAGTCGTCGATGCCGGCTGCCCGAATTATGGGAAGCCTCTGGATTGTAATGGGGTGTGAATGTGGTGACGGGCAATTCTGATAGCGATAGCCGTGAAGTTGGGACTGCAGAGGATGATGCGAGCGAGGTGCGTTTTGAGGAACGTGGCGAGTCTGTTGACCGGACGGAAGACATCGAGGAGTGCAAAGAGGAGAAGTCCTCGGTCGCGGGGCTGTTAGACAAGCTCAAGGCACATCCGCGTCGCTTGGCGGCGATTGCGGGCGGTATTGTTCTCGTTATCGCCGTGGCGGTCGTCGTGTATCTTACGCAGTTTGCGACCATGCCGGATATAACGGGATATACGCCGACCGATGCCCAAAACGCCCTCGCGGAGCTTTCCGGAGCATGGGAGATCTCGTATGCGACGGATGAGGGTGAAGATGTCTCGAGCATCAGGAATTATGCTGGCTATGAGGTGAAGGAGACTGATCCCGCGGCAGGCGAGCTGCTTGTACGGAACGATGCTGCCGTGCATGTTCAGGTGACCATAGGCAAGACCGAGGAGACCATTCAGAAGGAACGTCAGGCGATCATCGATGCGGAGATTGCCGATTCGCTTGAGAATGGCTGGGAGCGCGAGGAATACGAGGACGGCGGGACGTATGTGCTGTTTAGGGCGTATAGGTCCGAAACTATTCCCGCAGGTCACCATATGTCAACTCCATCTGCTGAAGGCGACAGCAATGTTGAGCGGTTCCGCACCATGGCTGCTCAACTGAAAACATCGATAATATGTGTCTGCTACACCCAGGATGGCTACTTATACAAGTTGTATTATGCGCCCTATTCAGAAGCGAGCGATGAAGACCTTGCGACCGATACCGAGGTGCTCAAGGGCGTTGTCCAAGAGGCGCTTGCATATAACAGGGATCACGCGCAGGAATATCTTGATTTTTACTGTGCGGGGCTCCAAGAAGCACACAGGCAAAATGGGAGACCTCTTACCTGTGAATATACGCTTGAGCCAGAAAGCGCTGCAATCTACCTCATGTATGACTGGGCAGATATGGAATATACCGGAAACGCACGAGAGATTAATGAGGCTCGTGCCAAAGATCAAGAGACGGCAAACTGGCTTGCATGGTGCACGGGCAGAACGACTTCTGTGTTGACCTACACCAGCGAAAACGAGCTCTTTGAATCGTTTGAGGCTGAGGCTAATGACTATAATCCTCTGATTGTGATCGATCCAGCGCCAGCGGAGGAGTAGTTTGGACGAAGTCAAAGACAGGCGTGCACTGATCGCCATCGGCGCTGCTGTCGCCCTCATCGCATGCTTCTTCATCCCCTACAGCCATTGGGATACAGACATCGTGAGCGGGCGTTTGGTGAGCGAAGGCACGATCGTCGACCGCGGCGAGGATGCCATTGTGGTGCGCCTGTACACCATGACGGCGTCGGACGACATGCTCGAGACGGGGACGTTCTTGCTGCTCGAGGGCTATATTCCGGATGACGCGTACATTGGCCAGCGCGTGCGGATCGGCTACAGCTCGTCGGACGGGCTCTATGCGAACCCCGACCAGGTGGTGCAGGTTTCCTACTACGTGGATGGCAATCTGCTAACCGGTTTCATCTTGGACAAGCTCATCCCGTTCCAGAGTGCCCAGACCGATCTGCAGATTGCCGACATCCAGTCCGACGGGTCACAGCTGGTGTACAACGTGGCGCGGTAGGGCACCTAGCATAATGGCAAAAGCCGTCCGGCGCGACCTGAAACCGGACGGCTCTTTGCTGCTTCAATTTTAGATCGAAGCATATTAGGCTATCGTTTTATTACCTTTACTGGACAACCATCAAATAGGAACGCGCCGAGCGTGCAGCTTGAGGGAACGAGCGCTAGGGTTAGCGATGTGCAGCCCTGGAAAGAATTATGCCCAAGTATTTCCAAAGATTGAGGAAGGTCGATTTCCGTCAGCGAAGAGCATCCTTTGAATGCCTTGTTGCCTATCGTGGTAATCCGATTCGACATAGCAACCGTCGCCAATGACGTGCAGCCGTTGAAGCAGTCAGCCCCAATCGAAGTCACGCTATCGGGGATAGTTATGCTCGAGATGGATTTATTCCCCATGAAAGCTTCGTCCGCAATGGTTGTTACATTTAATGGGATGATTACGTGTGCTTTTGTTCCTCGGTAGGCAGCCAGCGTTGTCCCAACAATTACAAAATCGGACAGGTCGGCATCTCCGGTGCTCATTTCCGGCATTGCGGCGAAGGCGTACGCTGCGTCGCGCAGGAACTTGCTGCCACAGTAGGGGCAGAAGAACTCGGTTTCCTCGGCAGGTATTTCAATGTCCTTTGCGCACGCCGGGCATTTGGCAGATACGAATCTCATGATCGCTCCTTCCTTTGATATGGTTAATCAGGTCAATGGCGGGTTGCGGCTTTGCTGCAACCCGCCATAGTGCGTGACGCTACTTGCGATTCGATGAGCTGCCCTTCATGTAGAAGTTGCCCGAGGAGCTGCTCCTCGTCTTGGTGAACCCGCCGAAGCTCTGCCCCACGTGCTGGTGGGCGCGCGCCGCGGAGACGTACGCCCCGGTGCGGTGGTTTACGAACCCGCCGCCTGAGTAGCTGCTCCTGCCGCTTGAGTAATGACCGCGATATGCCATGATGGCCTCCTTTGCTCCAGGCGCCCCGATAGCGCCGTTCCGTTGATGTGCATTGTGGGGCAGATCTGGGAGGTCATTTCCCAATGGATCATTAGTAATGTCTATGCGCCGACGAGTGCGAGAAACACTGCACCACGCCATCGATAGCTGGGAAAAACATTTCTTCAGGTGTATTGGGAAATGGGATGAGATGGCCACTCCTATGATGACGGCAACGTTATAAGCGCGATTGCCTTTCGAGCTGCGTTGGAAAATGGAGGAGTTGCAATGGCATATCTTACCCCAGTGGCAATGGATCTTGCTCGTTCAGAAGATTGGTCGAACCATACTGTTGGAGAGCTGTACGATGCCTTATTGGAGTCAACGTTCTCAACGCTCCCCGATGCAGTGCAGGGTCGCATGTCGGAAGAGATGAATGCATGGAAAAACGCGTGCAAGCCCAATATTGATTTCCTGCTCTATATCTATTGTGACCCGTTTGGAATCTGGCCGGCAGAGAAGTCGGTAGAATCCTGTGTTCAAGAGCATCGGAGCCAGCGATTGATTAAGAGCGCTAAGCGCAACTTATTTGTGTTTTACTTCAACGTCTATCTCTATAAGTACATTTCGATTGAGATTAATAGGCTTGAGAATATTGCGGCCGCCAATCCTGGCCTTACGTTTGAGATGGCAGTCAGGCACTTCATTACAACGCTCGTCTATCATGGGTTTGCCGGGCAGAACCCCGGTGCATACCTTGGCTATGACCGAATGGATTTTATCCCTGCTGGTAGAAAGCAGAATTTCCGCTCAATAGAGCAAGACATCTGCCGCGCTCACAGGACGACAGATAAGCAGCTCATGTTCAAATCGATCTTCTACCTCATGACCTATTTTGCGGGATCTGAATACCGACGCGTGCACGATGCAGTAACGACGCTGCTGGGTGTCGATATGGCGAGTTTCCGCGAGCTTTTCTATAAGAACTTGCCAGACATTATTGCAAATGAAGGCGGAATCAAGCTTGGTGGCATTGAGCCTAGTTTTTAGGGGGTGATCTTATGGGCATACCAAACGGCATGACGATGTTCGACGCGTTCGGAAACTTCAACATTCTTCGAGCGGTACGAATGGGTGGAGGATTTCAGATACAGCAGGGAAAAGCCTATCCCACCACGGTAAACCTCAAATCGTATTCCTATCGCTACATCGGAAACAATGCTATGGATCTTCCTCTTGATAGCATGCCAATAAACGCGGAGAGCCCTGATGTGCTTTTCAGCTTAATGCGAACGTGTGTCTCATATGACCTGGGCGATTTAACGGAGTCCGAGGTTCATTCCCTGCTGCTCTCGAAGCACAATTTCTTTTCCTCAACGCGTGAACAAGGCGGCATTACCATGCTTCAAAATGTAAGCGTGCAAACATCGTATCGCGGCGATTACTTGACAGTAACTCCTGCAATGGTAACCGGGGCGTTTAACCCTGGTGCTTTGGCGATCCTTTCGTTGCCTGCGTATTTGGTACTTGATATCTCAACATTTGCTACTGCGGCATCGGCCAGGCAGATGTATGGAAGACTGGGGATATATGAAAACCTCGCACCTGCTCGCAATCCCGGCGAAGCCGGGTCGACCCACATTGACACCCTAGATGACTATATGGATGCGTTCCATTACGGAAACTTCATTTGGAACAACTCCGATATCTGGCTCTCGATATACGGTCTTGCATATTGCATCGCAGCATTTGTCCAGTTTGTAATGGACGCCCAGCTTCACGAGACGATGAATTCAATGAACGAGCTTATTTCATACGCTCCGTTTAATTGGGCTTACAGTGAACTTGTGCGCCTCGGAGCGCTTCATGACCCCTTTGACCGTTCGAAGGCATATTGGGGTATATGTGAGGATGGTATCGAGAACGCACGAGAAGCCAATGAGGATCTTCTCAATGCCCTGAAGCTTGCCGAGCTGCTCCAGCCGTTCCCCATTACTCCCGTTGCCCCAGGAAGCGTGAAGCAGATATTCTACGGGCTTATCGACATCTTCCCCTTGAGGAACTATTTCGGTATATCTCCTGATATACGCTTCAAATATCCAAAATAAGCTGCGAGTGGGGAGTAAGGTCATGGGAAGATTGACGGCAGGAACATTGCTTCTCTGGATTACGACAGTGATTACCTGTATTGAACTGTCTGATCCGTATATGGGGAGAAATGCTAACTGGACATTGATTTGGTTCGTTTGGGCAGTGACTGTCGGGCTGCTTGTTTCTGGCGCGAACGCTTGTGTACAAGACGCGTCGGATCGAGATTACGAGTTGAGAAAGCTTGTTTGCGGTATGGTGGTTCTAAACTCTTGGATTCCCTCTGTCGGGCCGTGCATTGCCAGCGTGATTTCATTGCAGATTGGGTTAATTGCCTACCCAGCATGGCTCGCTTGGTCGATTGGGGTCAGCTGGTACTATTCAACGCATTACGGAAAGCGGTCTCAGCATCACAAATAGATTGTGCGGAATGGCAATGACTGACCGGGAAAGCGACTTCTGGTCAGCCATCTGATGCCGGAAAAGTGCCCCAAGCCCCACAATCGTATCGGCATCGAGGCATGCATCGTCGCAGTGGTAACGGGCCGGATTGCTTGTGGCGGTTTCGAGGGCGTCGGTTTACCATCGGATTATCAAGGCTTGTCGCTGGATTTCTATAAAGTTATGCCAATGAAGGTTGGTGGGGTTATGGTATTTCAACGTGTGAAACGCTCTCTCGCCGCGCTCGTACTCGTCTTTGCGGTGATTACTTTCCTGCCAGGGTGCGGATCGACTCCGTCGTACGATCAGCCGGTAGAGGACACTCCTCAGAGTCGTTTTTCGGAAGCGGAGCGGGCTTCTTCTGAGAGTGCCTCGGGATACGACTCATATAGCGATATTCCCACGCCATACCCCAACCTGTACCAGCATGATGCCGAATCCGGCTGGGAAAATACGTATAACGAAGGTAGAGTTATCAGCTACTCAGACGCGAGCGCCTACGTGGGACAGGAGGTAACAGTCGAGGGAGTGCCCTCGAGCATCGTGTATGCCGGATCTTCCAATGGCTCGCCCTACTTCATCAATATGGGGGACGGAGCTTTTGCCGCTGTCATCTGGAGTCAAGACCTCGCGAGCTTTGACCAATACGAGCTGCATAACTACGTTGAATGGTCTAAGAGTGACCAGCCCATAACGGTTACGTTTCGAATCAGCGGCACCGTAGAGATGTATGACGGGCGCCCTCAGATAACGGTTCGCGACGGATCCCAGGTTGCAACGCTCTTTGAGGGTTCTTGGCCAACCTTGATGTCGGACAGTTCAATCGAGGCGTTGATGAACCAGAGGTATCGGTGAGCTCACGGTAATCAGACATCGGTTTCCGAGCGATAGCCTGGCAACCTAGAGCCAACTTATGTCGAAAAACAGCGCTTGGTATAGGATCGGCACAGTCAGCGTAAGCCCGATTCCGCATCCCCCATCTGCTATAATGTATACACGTCTACAAGGAGGCGCGTATGGCTACGGCGGTGGTTTCCGGCAGGGTTGACGCGCAGGTCAAGGCGCGTGCGGATGCGTTCATTCGTGCAGCGGGGCTCTCGTCGGGCGACGTGATCCGTGTGGTGTGGGAGCGCATCGCGCGGACAGGCGAGATTCCCGACGCGGGCGATGGTGCCGAGCAGTTTGACGCTGCACCCGATTCACTCGAGCGGCTTGGTGAGCTTCGCGCGTCATTTGGTTCTTGCGAAGACCTTGTCAGTCTCGATGACAACCAGATGAGGGACATGATTGCGAGCCGCTATGCGTAACTTCAACGACCGGAGGCTGCTCTTCGATACGAACGTTCTGCTCGACGCGCTCGTCGAGGGCAGGCCGCAGTCTCAGGAGGCTTGGGAGGTTCTGCGTCGCTGCAACGGCGGTGGCGATATGGGCCTCGTTACCTCGGGTTCGCTCAAGGACGTGTACTACGTGCTCGGTCGCGGTGGAAGGGAAGCCGCCGCGCGCGAGGCCATCGGCCTGCTGATGGATCTGCTCGTTATTGCGCCCGTGGGCGCGGAGGAATGCGAGCTGTCGCTCCATGCGGGGGAGCCGGATTTTGAGGACGGGCTTGTGCGCGCTGTCGCCGAGCTCAACGACGTCGATTTCATCCTCACGCGCGATGCCCGTGCGTTCAAACGGTCGCGTGTGCGGGCGGTGACCTGTGCGGAGTATCTCGAGATTGCTACGGGATAATAAGAGATATAGTGCGGACTTCCGACGAGCATTTCTGCATTATCATGCTGTGGTACAATAAGGCCACGTACTGCAGTGGCGAAAGGCGGCGATCATGGCGGTTTGCGTTCCGGTCAGAGACATGAAAGACACGGCGGCGTTCGCCAAGCTCGTTAAAGAATCCCCCGAACCTATCACAGTTACCAAGAACGGGTATAGCGAGTTCGTGGTCATGCGCAGCGAGGACTACGACATGATGCGCGAGGAGGTTGCAAAAGCGCGCCTCGTGCGGGTGCTGGCTGATGCCGACAAAGCATATGAGCAGGGCGAGTATGTAGACGGTGCCACGTTCATCGCTGCCATGAGGGAACAGTATGGCTTGTAGTTATGTTCTTCTCCCTCGGGCGCAGATGGATTTCGAAAACATCGTTCGCTATCTCTCTGTCGAATTAGCGAGCCCTTCGGCTGCCGCACGATTCGTTGACGCGTTCGAGAAGAACATCGCCTTAGTTTGCGGGCAGCCAGAGATGTACCCGCTCAGCCGTATGAGCGAGGTGGCTGCACGGGGCTATCGGGCGATGCCGGTGATGCGCTACATCGTTCTGTACGCTCATCGCGACGACAAGATTGTGGTCGCGCATATCTTCCACTCGCTTCAGGATTATGCGCGGTACGTGTGATGCCGAAAACCCCTGGGGTAATTTGACATGCTTTACATGCTTTACAGGCGTTCCGCAGCGCGTTACCATCAAGGTGGGCTATTTCGAGGAGGTAGCTATGACTCGGGCGAATGCTGTGGTAGGGGCGCCGGTTCGTAAGAAAGCTGCGGGGGATGATTCCCGGCCTGCACGCGCGACGCGTGGAGCGCGGACTCGGCCGGGTCTTTCGGCAAAACCTGAACAAAAGCCCGCGCAATCCCAGGTGAACGCGCGTATCGATGCCAATTTGAAAGCTTCGGGTGATGCTGCACTCGCCGCCGCTGGACTTACGCCTACACAGGCGGTGCGCATGCTGTGGTCGCTTGCCGTGCGCTATCAGGACGAACCGGAGAAACTGCGCACCACCCTTGACCCAGATTCCGCCGAACCCTCTGCAGACGAACTTGCCGAACGCCAACGCAAGGCGGCCGCATATCATAGATGCCTTTCCCTGTGGCAAGATGTCCGAACCACGATGAACATAGCGGAACAAGACCCAGAGTGTAACGAATTATCCGATCGAGAGTACACCGACCTACTCAGGGACGAGCATTTTAGGGAGAAGGGCTACCTGCTATGAAAAGTGGACCCACGCTCCTTATCGATACGAATATCTGGATCGATGCTTTTGACGGTGATCGCAAACAGCATATGCGCGCCCATGTCTTGCTCGACACTGCATTCGAACGGGGCGTGACGTTGGCATTCGCTGTGAGCAGCCTTAAGGACGTGTACTATGCGCTCTCTAGCGCATTGAAGCGCCAAAGTAGGACGGTGAATGGCGTGCTGAGCGAGGAGGATGCACGCTCGGCGGAAGCATACGCCTGGGCGTGTGTCCAGAACATGCAAGAGATCGCCACGCCGGTTGCGGTAGATGTCTCAGACGTATGGCTTGCGGGGAAATTTCGAAGTCAGATGCATGATTTCGAAGATGCGCTCGTGGCGGCCGCGGCATCGCGTTGCCATGCCGATGTACTCGTCACGAATGACGAGCGGTTCCTGCGGCACAGCCCCGTGAATGCCATGGATGCGGCGGATGCGCTCACGTACATAACGCTGTCGTCTCTGTAGCCGAGGGGATGGGTTGAAACGAACCCGTCCCCAATCAACCGCGACGGGCGGCGCACCACTCACGCACGCGGGCGCGCATGCCCTCGATGTCGAGAACGCCCTCGGCGAAGCCCTTGCGAACGAGTTCGGCCGGTAGCAGCTCATCATACTTGTCGAAGTACGGCACCTCGCCGGGGTAGACGAGGTCGAGGGGGTCGAAGTCCTTCTCGGCCTCCGTCTCGAGCACGCTCCAGAACGTATCCTCGTCCGCGCGCATGCGGAACTGGATGTAGTACGGCCGCGCCGGATCGAGGCCACGGAGCCCGAGCTCGCCCGCGCACTTGATCTTGAGCAGCCGTTCGAGCGCCAGGAACGCGTAGCTCCCGAGCCAGGGGAAGAGCACCCAGGTGTCGCCACCCAAGTTGATGAGGGGCTGCGTGGCGGCGCCGCTCTGCTCGGCCGTCCACCGCGCTTGGCGCAGGCGCGCCCGCGCGTTGTCGAGCAGGTACGGATACGCCTCGTGCTCCGCCAGCACGCGGCGCATGCGCTCGAGCACGTGCGTGTCGATGTCGCCCGCGCAGTCGCCGAAGTACGCCGGCACGCGACCCTTCACCTGCGTGCAGTACACGAGGTGCCGCTTCCAGTCCACTTCTTCCACAAGCCAGCAAGCGCCCGCGATGGCGATGCGCTCGCCCGGGGGCGGAGGGTTCACGATGGTGCCGAGCTCTGCGCTCTCGCTCCGCACCGTGAACTCCTCGTTCTCCTGGAACACCGCGTAGAACTTGAACGAGTTGGTGATGCGCTCGCCCGCGAGCCCCACGATGAGGCCGCTTGCTTCGGTCTGCTGGATCTGCTCCGTTTCGAGCAGGTGGCGCAAGAGCACGCGGAAGTCGTCGGCGGAGACGCGGTGGAAGTAGGAGAGCGTGAGCACGCGGGCAGCGAGCTCCGCCGGCGTGAGCTCGCCGCACGAGGCGAGCGTGGCCATGGTCTGGTGGTAGAGCAAGCTGTAGGGCAGCCGATCGAGACGCGGCGGCTCCACCCAGTGCTCCTCGCGCGTGAGCTGCACGAGCGCGATGCCCTGCAGGAGCTTCCACGGGATGGTCTCCGGCATGGTCGTGCGCGGCTCGGGCTGTTCCTCGCGCATGACGAAGTGCATCTCGGGCGGGGCCCCGCGCCTGCCCGTACGCCCCATGCGCTGCAGGAAGCTCGATACGGTGAACGGCGCGTCGATCTGGAAGGCGCGCTCGAGCCGGCCGATGTCGATGCCGAGCTCGAGCGTGGCGGTGGTGACCGTGGTGTCGAGCCGCTCGTCGTCACGCATGATGTCCTCGGCGCTCTCGCGCAGGCTCGCCGAGAGATTGCCGTGGTGGATGAGGAAGCGGTCGGGTTCGTGCTCCGCCTCACAGTAGCTGCGAAGCATCGTGCACACGGCCTCGGCTTCCTCGCGCGAGTTCACGAAGACGAGGCACTTGTGGCCGCGCGTGCGCTCGAAGATGTAGCCTATGCCGGGGTCGGCGTTTTCCGGTGCGGTATCGGTGACGCGCGGTGCGAGGCCGGTGCCGGCGGGCGGGATTCCGGCATCAGGTGTTAGAGTCTCACCCGCCTCCAACAATGAGACTTTGGCACCAGGTGCTAAAGTCTCATCTGTGTCCTCGACCCGCTCTACCGACAGGACGTCGGCTTCCACCGCGCCGTCTGCACGCTTGGGCATTTCGGTTGCCGCGCGCTCGACAGCCTGCGGGCCCGTTAGGTAGAAGTGTTCCATCGAGAGCCGCCACGTGCGCCCGGGCTCTTCGAAGCGCGGGATGATGCAGCCGCGTCCGGTGCCGCTCGAAAGGAAGGCTCCCGTGCGCTCCGGGTCGCCGATGGTCGCGGAAAGGCCGATGCGCCGCGGGTTCACGCCTGCCATGCGCGAGAGGCGCTCGACGAGGCAGAGCGTCTGCCCGCCGCGGTCGCCGCGCAACAGCGAATGCACCTCGTCGATCACCACGAAGCGCAGGTCGTGAAAGAGGCGCGGCACCGCCATGTGTCGATGCATGAGCAGCGCCTCGAGTGATTCCGGCGTGATCTGCAGGATGCCGCTCGGATGTTTCAGCAGCTTCTGCTTATGCGAGGACGAAACGTCGCCGTGCCAGTGCCACACGGGGATATCGGCCTCTTCGCAGAGGTCGTTCAGGCGCATGAACTGATCGTTGATGAGGGCTTTGAGCGGCGCCACGTAGAGCGCGCCCACGCTTGAGGGCGGGTTCTCCCACAGGTCTGTGAGGATGGGGAAGAAGGCCGCTTCCGTTTTGCCCGAAGCGGTCGAGGCGGTGAGCAGCACGTTTTCATCGGTGTTGAAGATCGCTTCGCCGGCGGCGACTTGGATGCCGCGCAGGTTCTCCCATGCGTGGTCGTAGATGAAGTCTTGCACGAACGGTGCATAGCGTTCGAAGATGCCCATAGCCGCCCTCCTTCCCTCAGTGGGACTTTAACACCAGGTCTCAGAGTTCCACGTTTCGCCGTGGCAAACGACGTCGACATTTTCCGACAGTTTTACCGTTCGCGAGGAGAAAAATGGCGAAAAATGTCGACGTTGTCGCGTGGGATTCTGACACCAGGTCTCAGAGTCCCACACGCTAAATGGTGAACTCGGCGAATTCGGTGGGAGAGCGCTCGCCGGTGCCGCTGCTCGCGGAGGCGCTGGCCGTCGTCGCGTCGGTAGCGCCGCTTACGCTTGTGCCGCCATCGCCCGCAGCGCCGCCTTCGCCCGCCGTGCCGCCTACGCTGCCCAGCAGCCCCTCCACCGGCGCATTCGGGTTCTGATACGCGATGTCCAGAAGCTCGATGAAGTCGCGGATGACCTCGCGCGGCGTGAGGTGCGTGTCCGCCCCCACGCGGCCGAACTCGATCTTGAGGAACTGCACCAGGTGCTCCGTGGTGAGCCGCGGCGCGTAACCGAAGTACCCGGCGTGGATCTGCTGCAGCTTCTCGATGAGCACCAAGAGCTCCTCGTAGGTGAGGGGATGCAGGTGGATGATGGGCGCGAGCATGTCGCGCATGCCCTCCGTGGCGAAGCGCCCCTGCGTGAGGCGGCTGCGGAGCGCCTCGTAGCTGAACACGCCGCGCCGCCGGTCTTCGATAGATTGCGGCGTGCCGCCCATGATGATCCCTAAGTGCCGTGCCTTGCCCTGCAGCGTGTCGTTGTACATGGTGAGAATCTTCTCGTAGTTGTACTGGCGCGTGATGGCGTTGGGAATCTTGAACAGGTTCACGAGCTCGTCGATGAGCACGAGCAGCCCCTTATAGCCCGCGCCCGTGAGGAACGCCGCGAAGAGCTTCACGTAGTCGTACCAGTCGTCGTCGCCGATGATGGTCGAAGTGCCGAGCTCCGCTTTCGCTTCCGTCTTAGTGCGGTATTCGCCGCGGAACCACTTGAGCGCGCAGGATTTGCGCTCGTCATCGCCCTCGATGCTCGCGTCGCGGTAGATGCGCAGCATGCGCGTGAAGTCGAAGCCGTGGACGAGCTCCTCGAGGGGCGCGAGCTGGTCGCGCAGGGCATCTGCCGCGTCCGCGTCGGTTGCGGGTGAGTCAATTGAACCCGTCCCCATTGACTCATGGACCCAGCGGTCGAGCACGAGGGCGAGCGCCCCGCCCTCGGGTCGTGTCTTGGTGGAGAGGTTGCGGATGAGCTCGCGATACGTGGCGAGCCCCTGCCCCTGGCCGCCCTGCAGGCGCCGCTCGGGGGAGAGGTCGGCGTCCGCCACCACGAACCCTTCGCCCATGGCATGCGTGCGGATGGTCTGCAGCAGGAAGCTCTTGCCGCTGCCATAGCGTCCCACGAGGAAGCGGAAGCTCGCCCCACCGTCTGCGATGAGCGCGAGGTCGGTGAGGAGCGCGCGGATCTCGGTCTCGCGTCCCACGGTGATGTAGGGCAGCCCGATGCGCGGCACGACGCCGCCCTTGAGCGAGTTCAAGATCACGGCTGCCACGCGCTTGGGCACGCGCGGCGCGGCGGTTGCGGTCTCGGTCATGATGCAAGCACCCCTCGAACGTCGTCCTCGTAATCCTCGATCACCTGCGGGCCTGCGGCGCAGAACTCGATGACGGTGTCGCCCACCAGATCGAAGAGCTTCTCGTTGATGCCATCCACAAGCATATCCTCCGACACCCCCGCGGGCACGGTCGGCGCCGTCCCCGCGAGCAGCGCCTGCAGGTACGCCCGCTCCACCGCATCGAGCACGCCCGCGTCGCCGCCCAGGTCAGGTGCGGTTTCGGCTACGTTTTCTCCCGGCTCTATTACAGCATTCCGTGCGGACAACTCGATCCCCTTCGACGCCCCTGCGCCCGTTTCCTCCGTGCTCAAACAGTCCTCAGATCGTTCGCTTCGCGAACAATCTTGCGGAACTGCGCCGGAGGAAACGGGCGCAGGGGCGTCGAAGGAAGGCATGCCGATTGTATCCTCCCGCTCCTCATCTGTGAGCAGCGCCTCGCGGATCTCGGCCGCCGACCGGCGGATCCCGGCGAGCTGCGCGAGGTCGATGTCGACCCGGCGCGGCGCGTGCGCCTCCTTCCACGAGAGCCATGCAGAGATCTCCTTGTCGATCATCTCGGCAAGGTATTTCGGCAGCTTCTGCTCCTTGAGCGGATGCGGATAGGACAGCGCGGCGCGCAGCTTGCGGTCGACCGCGCGCATCACCGCTCCGAGCTTGGAGCTCTTGTCGTGCGCGCCGTAGGTGCGGACGCACTCCCAGCGCCCGTTGCGGCAGCGGTACCCGTGGATGGGGTCGAGCAGGTAGTCGGTGTCTGCATGCGGCTGCGCCTCGAAGAACACCGCGCTCCCGAACATGGTGTAGGGCATCCGGGCTTGCTCGCCGAATAGGCTCTCGATGAGCCCGTTCACCCGGTTCTTGCGGTAGTAGCGCAGCAGGCGCACGAAGACAGCGCAGGCGACGTGGCGCAGGTCGTCGGGGTAGTCGTGGTAGAGGCGGGCGAGCCGCACGCGGTAGGTGGAGAGCGCATCGATGGCCTCGAGCAGCTCGCTCTCGCGCGCGCTGTCGGGCGGGAGGGGGAGCGCTGTCTCGCGAGCGGGTGCGGCAGGCGCGCCCGGCCCCGCGGCGGGGTTGCCGTTTTCGGGCTCCAGCGTGAGCTCATCGATGTTTTCGAGCACCTGCGGGTCGAAGGGGGTGCTCGCCTGCACGAGTCGCAGCAGCGCGCGATCGAAGGCGATGGTGGGGTCGTCCTCAAGAAGCGCGGGGTCGAGCCCGTTATAGATGACGTAATCGCGCAGCCACGGCACCACGAAGCGGTCGATCTCGGGCGAGAACTCCCGGTACGCCCGCCAGACCGTCCGGAGCCGCTCGAACCCTTCCTCTGCCCGCGCGACGCCGATGCCGTTCAGAAGCTCATAGATATACAGGTAGACGAAGGACAGCGACGTCTCCTGGATGTCGCCGCGCCGCACCCGCGTGCGCCAGGTGAAGTAGCCGCGGAGCTGGCGGTCGCTCATGGCGTTGTGGGTGGGGTAGTAGCTCTTGAACTCCCCGTGGTAGGGGCAGTCATCCTCGAAGTCCGCCATGAACATGCCTTGGCGGTAGAAGAGCTCCGCCTCGCTGAGCCAGCGACCCCGTTTGCCGGGCTCCTCCTGCCATCGCGTGATAGCGCGCATCTCGCGATAGCGTTCGGGCAGGTAGCTCGCCATCTGGCGCCCGGTGGTGAGGATGGGCTCGTCGCGGTACACGGCTTGGGAGAAGTGCGCGCTCGAGCGCATGCGGTCGCTCGAGGTGATGCGCTCGATGAGCCGCTGGATGTCGCGGAGCTTGTCCTCGTTCGATGCCATCGCGCCACCTCCTGCTCGTCCGCGCTGCCTTCGGTAACAACCTATTCTACTACAGGAGCAAACATATGTTCGCAACTATTGTGTGAGGATTACCAGGAGGGCGCGACGGGTGCAGCGGCGGCGTCAGCTGCGGTGGCGGCGTCAGCGGCGGTGTCAGCGGTGATGTTCCCGCACGGGGGGCGTTCCGACCCCGCATAATCGGGACGGACGGGCGTAGGAGCCACTTTCGAGCAGTTTCAGCGCGAAAACATGCTCGAAAATGGCTCCGAACCTCAAAAATTGGTAGTAACCAGTTGGGAACCACCCGTGGCACCTGCGTGGGCACCCTTATGCACTTGCGCAGCAGCTGCATGAGGGTACCCGCGCAGCTGCTGGCCAGCGTACCCATGCAGCCGCTGGTCAGGGTGCCCGCGCAGCCGCTGGTCAGCGTACCTGCGCGTCCGCTGGTCGACACGCTCCCGTACCCGCACCCTGCGCCGCCCGCGCGCGCCCTACAGCGGCAGGAACGCGATCGCGGCGGCGATGACCACCGCGGGCAGCATGTTCGCGGGTTTGAAGAGCTTCTCCCAGATAAGGTTCACGCCCACGCAGAAGATGAGGATCGAGCCCACGAGCGAGAGGTTCGCGAGCGCCTCTGGGGTCATGATGGGCTGGATGAACTGGGCGAGGAATGTGATGCTGCCCTGGAAGACGGCGACGGGGATGGCCGAGAACAGGCAGCCCTTGCCCATGGACGCCGTCATGACGAGCACGATGAGCGCGTCGAGCGCGCCCTTCATGGCGAGCGTGGACCAGTCGCCCGTGAGGCCGTCCTGGATGGAGCCCACGATCGCCATGGCGCCGATGCACACGGTGAGCGACGCGGTCACGAAGGCGTTCACGAACTCGTTATCGCCCTCGTTGCCCGTCCTGCGCTTGAGCCATTCGCCGAACCGGTCGAACCTCCCGTCGAGGTCGATGAGCTCGCCGATGAGCGAGCCGAACGCGAGCGACGCGAAGACCATCATGGAGCCGCCGCTCACGATGGCGCCGTCCGGCTGCGCGCTCAGCATGCCGGCGAGCGCGCCGGAGAGCCCCACGAAGAGCACGCTCACCCCCGCCGCCTTCATGAGCGTGTCCTGCACGCGCGGCGTGAAGAGGCTTCCGCCGACGAGCCCCACGATGCCCCCTGCCAGCAGCAGCGCGACGTTGATGACGGTTCCCATTCCGACCATGGGTGCGATCCCCCCGATGCGCGATTGTTTCCATACCGCGTCGGACGCGCGTCCTACCTGCGGTGTCGATGCATGTGTGCTTCAATTCTACGCTAGGCGCCGCGTCGCGTCGCGGGGTTTTAGCCGGCGCGGCGGCGATGGGGCGCGGAGGGGAGGCGGACATGCTCATCCAGCCATGGTCGGCTGAGTTCGACGATTACCTGCACGATGAGTCGCGCACGCGCGGCACGGCCGACAGCATCTCGTTCCCGCGCACCGAGGACGAGCTCCGCGCGGTGCTGCGCGATCTGCGTCCGACCGCCGTGCCCATCACGGTGCAGGGCGCGCGCACCGGCCTCGCCGCAGGCGCCGTCCCGGAAGGCGGGCACGTGCTGAACCTCTCGCGCATGAACCGCTGCCTTGGCCTGCGCCAGGATGCGAGTGGGGCGTTCTACCTGCGCGTGCAGCCCGGCCTCGTCCTCTCCGAGCTGCGGAAGTACCTCAGCGCCAAGGCGTTTCCCATGGACGGCTGGGATGAGGCGTCCCGCGCCGCGGCGGCGCGCCTTGCCGAAGCGCCCGAGCAGATGTTCCCCACGGACCCCACGGAGACCTCGGCCACGCTCGGCGGCATGGCGGCGTGCAACGCGTCCGGTGCGCGGAGCTACCGTTACGGCGCCATGCGCGATCATGTGCATGCGCTGCGGCTCGTGCTCGCCGACGGCGACGTGCTCGCGCTCGAGCGCGGGGCGTGCCGGGCGCGCGGCCGCACGCTCGAGCTCACCACGGAGGGCGGTCACCGCATGTGCGTCCAGCTGCCCGCGTACCAGATGCCGCACGCGAAGAACGCGTCCGGCTACTTCGCCGCGGACGACATGGACGCCGTGGACCTGGTGATCGGGTCTGACGGCACGCTCGGGGTCATCTCGGAGCTCGAGCTCGAGCTCATGCCCGCACCCTCGGTGATCTGGGGCGTGAGCTGCTTCTTCGCCTGTGAGGACCAGGCGGTCGAGGCGACTGTGGCGGCGCGCGGCCGGCTGCGGCACGCCGCGGCGCTCGAGTACTTCGACCCGGCGGCCCTCGATATCCTCCGGCGCGCCCGTGCCGCGGGCTCGGCCTTCGCCGCCCTGCCCGAGCTCCCTGCGTCGTTCGGCTGCTGCCTCTTCGTGGAGATCCAGGCGCCGAGCGAGGACGAGGCCATGGCGGACGTGGCGCGCCTCGCCTCCGTGGTCGAGGCCGCGGGCGGCGAGCCGTGCGACTCGTGGGTGGCCCGGACGGCGGTCGACCGCGAGACGCTGCGCTTCTTCCGCCACGCGGTGCCCGAGAGCGTGAACATGCTCATCGACGAGCGCCGCCGCACGGAGCCCACCATCACCAAGCTCGGCAGCGACATGTCGGTGCCCGACGAGCGCCTCGCGGACGTGATCGCGCTCTACCGCTCGACGCTCGCCGAGGCCGGGCTCGAGTCAGCCGCGTGGGGCCACATCGGCAACAACCACCTGCACGTGAACATTCTGCCGCGCACGCGGGACGAGTTCCTGCGCGGCAAGGAGCTCTTCGAGCGTTGGGCGCGCGCGGTCACGGAGATGGGCGGCGCCGTCTCGGCCGAGCACGGCGTGGGCAAGATCAAGCGCTCGTTTCTGGCGGTGATGTACGGCGAGGAGGCGCTCGCCCAGATGGCGCGGCTCAAGCTCGCCTTCGACCCCGCCGCGCAGCTGGGGCGGGGCAACCTCATCGACGTGAAGATGATAGAAACCAGCCTGTCTGGATTTTATCACTCTGGAGAGGAGGGGGTGGCATGATGCGCATCGTAGTGTGCGTGAAGGCGGTGCCCGCTTCGACCGAGGTGCGCATGGATCCCGTTACCCATACGATCGTGCGTGACGGCGGGTCGGCCGTGGTGAACCCCTTCGACGCGGCGGCGCTCGAGGTGGCGCTGCGCATCAAGGAGGAGCGCGCGGCCCGGGGGCTCGACAGCCGCGTGAGCGTGCTCTCCATGGGCATCCCGGCGACGGAGGAGCTGCTGCGCGACTGCATCGCCCGCGGCGCGGACGAGGCCCTCCTGCTCTCCGACCGCGCGTTCGCCGGCGCGGACACCCTGGCCACGAGCTACGCGCTCTCGTGCGGCCTGCGCGAGCTGGGAGGTTTCGACCTCATCATCTGCGGAAAGATGGCGGTCGACGGCGATACCGCCCAGATCGGCCCCATGCTCGCGGGGCTCTTCGACGTGCTCTGCATCACCGACGTCCGTGATACTTTGGTGTCAGACACCTTTTTATCATCGCCGGGGCGGATCCGTGCGCGGCACGGGGTGGACGGCGGCATCGAGACCGTCGAGGCGCCGCTGCCGGCGGTCATCACCGTGGCGAAGGACATCGCTCAGCCGCGCATGCCGAGCATCGCGGGCGTGCTTGCGGCGCGCGACGCGGAGGTCTCGGTGCTCGGGGCGGCCGAGGTGGATGCCGACGCGGCGCGCATCGGCCTGAGCGGCTCACCCACGCAGGTGGTGCGCTCGTTCGTGCCCGAGCGCGTGGGCGAGGTGGAGCTGATCGAGGGGACGGTCGCGGAGCAGGCGCGCCGCGTCGCCGAGCTGATAGGGGAGGCGGGACGATGAGCGGGCTTCGCATCGATGCCGATCGCTGCGTCGGCTGCAAGCGCTGCGAGCGGGCGTGCGCCTTCGGCGGCGTGGTGGTGGAAGGGCGGCTCGCGCATGCCACGGACGCCTGCACGCTCTGCGGCGCCTGCGTGGACGCGTGCCCCGTGGGCGCCATCGCGGTCGAGCGCGGGGGAGCGCCCGCGCAGGGCCGCGCCCTCTCGGCGTACCGGGACATCTGGGTCGTGGCGCAGCTGGATGCGGCCGGCGCGGTGCTGCCCGTGACCTTCGAGCTCGTGGGCAAGGCGCGCGAGCTCGCGCGGGCGCGCGGCTACCGGGTGGTCGCGGTGCTCGGCGAGGCGCGGGACGCGTCGGGTCAGGCGGAGCGCGTGCTCGCGGCGGGCGCGGACGAGGTGCTGCGCGCGGTGGACGAGCGCTTCGCCTGCCCGGATGCCGAGGTCTGGGCGCGCTGGCTCGCCGGCCTCGCGGAGGAGCGGCTGCCGGAGACGATGCTCTTCGGCGCGACGGCCTTCGGGCGCGAGTTGGCGCCGCGGGTGGCCGTGCTCCTGCAGACGGGACTCACGGCAGATTGCACGCAGCTCGACATCGACCCCGCGACGGGCTTGCTGCGGCAGACGCGCCCCGCTTTCGGCGGGAACCTCATGGCGACCATCGAATGCCCGGCGCACCGCCCGCAGATGGCGACGGTTCGTCCGGGCGTGTTCCCCGTCGCGGCGGGCGCCGCCTCGCCGGGCGGGGCGTGCTCGCCCGCGGGCGAGGCTAGGGTGACCGACGTGCCCCTCGATGCCGCCGTGCGGCCGCGCGTCCGCTCGCTCGGCATCGAGCGCGTGCCGAGCGCCACGATCGCCCAGGCGAAGCGCCTCGTCGTGGTGGGCCGCGGCATCGGGTCGAAGAAGAACCTGCAGGTCGCGCAGCGCCTGGCGGAGCTTCTGGGCGCCGGGCTCGGGTGCACGCGCCCGCTCGTCGAGAACGGCTGGCTCGAGTACGCGCACCAGGTGGGGCAGACCGGCGCGTCCGTGGCACCGGATGTGCTGCTGAGCCTCGGTGTCTCGGGGGCGATCCAGCACCTTGCGGGCATAGGCGGGGCGAAGACGGTCATCGCCGTCAACGAGGACGCCTCGGCGCCCATCCTCGACGTCGCCCGCTACGCCGTGGTGGGCGATTGCGTCGCGTTCGCCCGCGAGCTCATCTCCCAGCTCGAGGCGCGGTAAGGGGTGAGTCATTGGGGACGGGTTCGTTTGACTCGCTGAGTCATTTGAACCCGTCCCCATTGTCTCACTGAGTCAATTGAACCCGTCCCCAATGGCTCACGTCCCCAATGGCTCAGAACACGAAGTTCACGAGGAGCATGTAGACGACGGTGCTCGCGAGGATCGAGGCGAGCATGCTCCGGCGCCAGAGGTAGAGGCCGATGGCGATGGCGATGCCGATGAGCTCGGGCGCGATGCCCGCAAGCCCTGCGCCGAGCGTGCCTACACCGAAGTGCGCGGTGAGCAGCGGCTCATCTTTCAGGCAGTAGACCACGAGCAGCCCGAAGACCGCGCCCGGCAGCGCGCGCCCCAGGTAGCGGACGTAGGGCGGCAGCGGCCGGCCGGCGGGGAACGCGATGAAGGGCAGCGCGCGCGTGAGCACCGTCGCCCCGGCGGCGGCGAGTACCGTGAGGACCATCTGCGTCGTCGTCATCGGGCATCACCCGCCTGCCCGCAGCCCTCGGCGCCGCCCGCGCCGTTCCCGGACGCCTCCTCATCCGCCATGAGGCGCTGCTCCAGTGCCCGCCGCGCGAGCGTGATGCAGATGAGGATGAGCACCATCGCCGGGATCATGAAGAGCTCGCTCCCGAAGGCCACGAGCGCCCCGAGCGCGCAGACGACGCCGATGACCTCGCTTGCCGGCGTGGGGTCCTTGAGCCACTGGTCGATGAAGATCACCGCGAAGAGCGCCGTCATGGCGAACGAGATGCCCTCGACGTTCAGGGCGAGCGCGCTGCCGGCGAGGCTCCCCAGCGTGCACCCGAAGATCCAATACAGCTGGTTGAGCAGGCTCACCCAGGTCATGAACCAGCCGCGGTCGATGCCGGGAGGCACCTCGGCGGAGAAGTTGATGGAGAACGTCTCGTCGCACATCGCGAAGATGAGGTAGGGGCGCTTCCTGCCCTGGCCGCGGAACCGCTCGAGCATGGAGATGCCGTAGAAGAGGTGCCGCGCGTTGATGATGAAGACCATGAGGAAGGTCTGCAGCGGGTTGAACGCGCCGGTGAGCATCGAGACCACGACGAATTCGGCCGAGCCCGCGAAGATGAAGCAGGCCATGAGGGTCGGTATCCACCAGGGCAGGCCGAGCGAGATGCTGTAGATGCCGCAGGTGATGCCGAGGAACACGAAGCCGGCGAGGATGGGGATCGTGAGGGGGAACGCGGCCCGCAACGCTGCGAGCCGCGCTCCCCACGGTCGTATGTCTTCTTGCACGAGCAGGTCTCCTTGAGGGTGATAAAAAGGTGACTGACACCAGATTATCACGGGGCGGCGACGGCGCCCCGCCGCGGGTTCGAGCGGGCGGTTAGTACACGGCGACGACGCGCGCGGGCAGGCCCGTGGCGCCCTCGATGCGCGGCCACGCCACGAACACGATGGCGCCCGCCGCGGGAACCTGGTCGAGGTTCGTCATGAGCTCGACCTGCAGGTGGCCGTTATCGAGCACGTAGCGCTCGCAGGCGAGGTCGCCGGCCTTCGCGGCGAGGAACGACGCGTCCGTGTCGAACGTCTCGTGGCCGTTCATCTGGATGCCGCGCTCCTCGTAGAGGAACCGCAGCGCCTCCATCGACCAGCCGGGGCAGTGCTCGCCGCCCTCCGTGTCGAAGTTGTTGAGCGCGTCGTTGTCCGGCCAGCGCTGGGACCAGTCGGTGCGCAGCGCCACGAACGCGCCCTCGGGGATGCGCCCGTGCTCGGCCTCCCAGGCCTCGATATCCTCCACGGTCACGGCGGTGTCCGGCCCCTCGGCGGCGATCTTGCCCGTGAGGCTGATCACGCACAGCGGCATGGCCATGTGCTGCGCGCCATAGGCCTCGGCGCCCGGCTTGCCCGGCGTGAAGTGGTTCGGGAAATCGACGTGCGTGCCGAACTGCCCGGGGAACTTGTAGGTCTGGATGCGGCAGGAGAGCATCTCCTCGTCGTAATCGAAGACGGTGCGGCAGAGCTCGACCGACCCCTCGGGGATGCCCGCCCAATACGGGCTCTCGTTCGTGAGCGGGTGGGTGAGGTCGACCCACGTCGCGTCCTTCAGCTCGTCATATACGTTCCACAGGCTCATCGCGCGCTCCCTTCGCATCGCGTTCAGCGGATACGAGCATTGTACGGCAGGGCGCCGGGCGCGCGGGCGCGGCGCAGCCCATCGCGCGAACTTGTTACGCGGCCGCGGGCCGCCGTTCACCGTCGCATGCCTACCGTTGGCGGAGTGTGAATGGTTCTGACTGATAATGACTGATTGTGATGATACAGTACGGATTGTGAAGAGATTTGATGGGTTAAGACTGAATTTGGCGAATGACGCACCGGCAGCGCTTACCTGCGCCGCCTGCGGTCTCTGTCGAGTGAGGAGATGAGCCATGTTAGCCGAAGAACGTCTTGAGAGAATCACCGCCCTCGTCGACGAGCGCGGAACCGTGAGCTCGTCCGAGCTCATGGAGACGCTCGGCGCCTCGGACTCCACCGTGCGCCGCGACCTCACCCGCCTCGCCCAGGAGGGCCGCATCGTCAAGGTGCACGGCGGCGCGCGCGCCGTGGGCGCCGCATCCCGCTTGAGCGTCGTGTCCATGGACCAGACGGTGGGCGAGAAGCTCGACGTGAACCTCGCCCAGAAGACGCGCATCGCCCGCTTCGCGGCGTCGCTCATCGCGCCCGACGACTTCGTCTTCATCGACGCGGGCTCCACGACCGGCTGCCTGGCGGAGGCCATCACCGAGACGCGCGCCACCTACGTGACGAACTCCATCGAGATCGCCCGGACGCTCGTCGAGAAGGGCTGCCGCGTGCTCTTGCCCGCCGGCGAGATCAAGACCGTGACGGGCGCGCTCGTGGGCGAGCAGACGGTCGAGACGCTCCGCCGCTTCCGCTTCACCGTTGGCTTCTTCGGCACGAACGGCGCCACGCCCGATGCCGGGTTCACCACGCCCGAGGCGGGCGAGGCGTTCGTGAAGGAGACCGCCCTCTCGCACACGCTCAAGCCCTACGTGCTGTGCGATTCCGGCAAGTTCTCGATTGTGTCGCCCGTGGCGTTCGCCGCCTTCGACGCCGCGACCGCCTTGACCGACGCGGTGCCGGAGGAGCTCGCGGGCTACCCGAACGTCGTGGCGGTGCCCTAGCGCCGCGCGTGGAGCAGAGCTGCAGGGAGAGAAAGGACCAGCATGATCTACACCGTGACCTTCAACCCGTGCCTGGACTACATCGTGCAGGTGGACGGCCTCGAGCTGGGGCTCGTGAACCGCACCGCGCGCGAGGAGATGCTGCCCGGCGGCAAGGGGGTGAACGTCTCCATCGTCCTGCGCAACCTCGGCCACGAGAACCGTGCGCTGGGGTTCCTGGCGGGCTTCACCGGCGCCGAGATCGCGCGGCGCCTGCGCGAGACGGGCGTCGAGGCGGACTTCATCGAGGTCGCCCAGGGCATGAGCCGCATCAACGTGAAGGTGAACTCCGAGGGCGTCGAGACCGAGATCAACGGCATGGGGCCGGCCATCCAGCCCGAGGACGTCGAGGCGCTCTACGCGAAGCTCGACACGCTCGCGGCCGGCGACACGCTCATCATCTCCGGCAGCGTGCCGAGCGTGCTGCCCGGCGACATCTACGAGCGCATCATGGCGCGCCTCGAGGGGCGCGGCGTGTCCATCGTCGTGGACGCCACGCGCGACCTGCTCGTGAACGTCCTGCCCTACCGGCCGTTCCTCATCAAGCCGAACAACCACGAGCTCGGCGAGATCTTCGATGTCGAGCTGAGCCGTCGCGCCGACGTCGTGCCCTACGCGCAAAAGCTGCAGGAGCGCGGCGCGCGCAACGTGCTCGTCTCCATGGCGGGCGAGGGCGCGGTGCTCGTGGCCGAGGACGGCTCGGTGCACGAGAGCCCGGCGCCGCGCGGGCACGTGGTGAACTCCGTGGGCGCGGGCGACTCGATGGTCGCCGGCTTCGTCGCGGGGTTCCAGGAGAGCGATGGCGACTTCGAGACGGCGTTCCGCATGGGCGTGTGCACCGGCTCGGCGAGCGCGTTCTCCATGCAGCTCGCCACGCGCCCCGAAGTCGAGGCGCTGCTCGCCACGATTTAGCCGATATACGGGGCGGCTGGCGCAGGGGTGACCGACCTGCGACGCGGGCGCTCCGTCGGAAACATAGGTGTTCGTCCGTTCGCCCGGCACCGCGCCGGAGGAGGGAGCAAGTATGAAAATCACGGGACTGTTGAAGAAGGAGGGCGTGAGGCTCGGCGTTGGCGCCACGACGCAGCTCGAGGCCATCGATGTCCTCGTCGACCTCCAGGTCGGGATCGGCACCATCGCCGACCGCGACCGCTACCGCGACGCGGTGCTCGCCCGCGAGGCCGAGTTCTCGACCGCGGTGGGCGAGGGCGTGGCGATTCCCCACGCGAAGACCGACGCGGTGAAGAAGCCCGGGCTCGTGGCCATCACGGTGCCGGGCGGCGTGGATTGGAAGGCGCCGGACGGCAAGCCCTCCGACCTCATCTTCCTCATCGCCGCACCCGAGACGGAGGCGAACGTGCACCTGGAGGTGCTCGCGAAGCTCTCGACGCTGCTCATGCACGAGGAGTTCCCCGCGGCGCTCCGTGCCGCCAAGACGGTCGATGAGTTCCTCGCCGTGATCGACGAGGCCGAGGCCGCCTACGATGCCGAGCAGGAGGCGAAGGCCGCTGCGAAGGCGGCGCCCGCCCAGGCCGCCGCGGCCGATTCCGGCATGCCGCAGATCCTCGCCATCACCGCCTGCCCCACGGGCATCGCGCACACCTACATGGCCGCCGAGAACCTCGAGAAGGTCGCGAACGAGATGGGCTACACCATCAAGGTCGAGACCCAGGGCTCCGTCGGCACCAAGAACGCCCTCACTGCGGACGAGATCGCCGCGTGCAAGGGCATCATCATCGCGGCGGACAAGGGCATCGAGCTCGCCCGCTTCGACGGCAAGCCGCTCTACTCGACCAATGTGTCCGCGGGCATCAACGACGCCGAGCGCCTCATCAACATCATCATGAACGGCGAGGCGCCCATCTGCCACGCCAAGGGCGGCTCGAGCGCGCCCGTCGCGGCGGACGCCACCGAGGGCATCGGCTCGCAGATCTACAAGCACCTCATGAACGGCGTCTCCCACATGCTGCCGTTCGTGGTGGGCGGCGGCATCCTCATGGCCATCTCGTTCCTCGTGGACCAGTCGGGCATGGGCACGAGCGCCTACGGTTCCTCCACGCCGCTCGCGGCGTTCTTCAACCTGGTGGGCAACCAGGCGTTCAACTTCATGCTGCCCATCCTCGCGGGCTACATCTCCATGTCCATCGCCGACCGACCGGGCCTCGCGCCGGGCTTCGTGGGCGGCTGGATCGCCAAGCAGGGCTTCACGCTCGGCTACCTCGCCACGGCCATGGACGCTGAGGCGCAGGGCGCGCTCATCTCCGGCGGTTTCATCGCGGCGCTCTTCGCGGGCTTCGCGGCAGGCTACATCACGCTCGCCATCGAGCGCGCGTGCGACCACCTGCCCGAATCGCTCGAGGGCATCAAGCCGGTGCTGCTCTACCCGCTCATCTCGATCTTCCTCATCGGCCTCGTCATGCTCGGCCTGAACCCCATCTTCGCCGCCATCAACAGCTGGCTCACCAACGTGCTGAACGGCATGGGCACGGGCAACCTCGTGCTGCTCGGCGCCATCGTGGGCGGCATGATGTCGGTTGACATGGGCGGCCCCTTCAACAAGGCCGCGTACGTGTTCGGCACCGCCATGCTCGCCGAGGGCACCACGACCGGCCAGATCATCATGGCGTCCGTGATGGTCGGCGGCATGGTCCCGCCCATCGCCATCGCGCTTTCCACCACGTTCTTCAAGAACCGCTGGACCTCCGCCGACCGCAAGGCGGGCGTGGTGAACTACATCATGGGCCTGTCGTTCATCACCGAGGGCGCGATCCCGTACGCCGCCGCCGACCCCGGCCGCGTGCTGCCCAGCTGCATCATCGGCTCCGCGCTCGCGGGCGCCATCTCTGCGGCATTCGGCTGCACGAGCCCCGCGCCCCACGGCGGCGCTTGGGTGATCGCGGTCATCGGCAACCCGGTCATGTACCTCGTGGCCCTCATCGCGGGCTCCGTGGTGGCGGCGCTCATCCTGTCCTTCCTCAAGAAGCCGCTCACGCCCGAGCAGACCGGCCCCGCCAAGTAGCGAGCCATTGGGGACGGGCTCACTGAGTCATTGGGGACGGGTTCATTTGACTCACCGCACCCCGGCCGAACCCAACATCTGCTGATCATGCTGCGTCTGGACGCGTTCCGGGCGCAGCATGTTCGTTTCATCATGGGCGCGCCATTCGGGTCGCGCGGGGTTGTCAGGTATACTACGTATGCACGGTACGAGGCGGGCAGCGCACGGAAAGGCACGAAGGCGCCGTTCCAGCCCGCCCGATGAGGGGAGTTTTTCATGGCAGAAGCGATGCGAGGCGTGTTCACGAGCCTTACGCAGATCCGCCGCACGGTGTTCCGCGAGCTGGCGCGCATAGCGTACGAGGGGGAGGACGGCGTCTACGACGAGCTCGACGACCTGCCCTATCAGATCATCTCCGGCGACGTGGCCACCTACCGCGAGAGCGTGTTCCTCGAGCGCGCCATCGTGGGCGAGCGCATCCGCCTGGCCATGGGCCTTCCGCTCCAGGGCGCCGACCGCCCGGCCAAGATCTCCGACGGCGCCGAGCAAGCTGCCAAGCCCGAGACCTACTACGAGCCGCCGCTCATCAACATCATCAACTTCGCCTGCAACGCCTGCGAGGAAGAGTCGTACGTGGTCTCCAACCTCTGCCAGGGCTGCCTCGCCCATCCGTGCCGCGAGGTCTGCCCCAAGGGCGCCATCACGTTCAAGGACAAGAAGGCCTACATCGACCAGGAGAAGTGCATCAAGTGCGGCCGCTGCATGCAGGTCTGCCCCTACACCGCGATCATCCACCGCGAGCGCCCCTGCGCCGCGGCCTGCGGCATGCACGCGATCGGTTCCGACGAGCAGGGCCGCGCCGTCATCGACTACGACAAGTGCGTCTCGTGCGGCCAGTGCCTGGTGAGCTGCCCCTTCGGCGCCATCGCCGATAAGAGCCAGATCTTCCAGATCATCCAGGCCATCCGCGCCGGGGACGAGGTCATCGCGGCCGTGGCGCCGTCGTTCGTCGGCCAGTTCGGCGGCCGCGGCAACGTGGACAAGCTGCGCGAGGCCTTCAAGATGCTCGGCTTCGCGGGCATGGAGGAGGTCGCCATCGGCGCCGACCTCTGCACCGTCCAGGAGGCCGGCTACTTCCTGGAAGAGGTGCCGGAGAAGATCCCGTTCATGGGCACGAGCTGCTGCCCGGCGTGGTCGGTCATGGCGAAGAAGGAGTTCCCCGAGCATGCGGACTGCATCTCGATGGCGCTCACGCCCATGGTGCTCACGGCGCGCCTCATCCGCGAGCAGCACCCGGACGCGAAGATCGTGTTCGTGGGGCCGTGCGCCGCGAAGAAGCTCGAGGCGCAGCGCCGCAGCGTGAAGAGCGAGGTCGACTTCGTGCTCACCTTCGAGGAGATGGCGGGCATGATGGAGGCCAAGGGCATCGAGTACACGAAGCTCAAGGGCGACGGCGCCACCGACTTCGAGGTGGCGAGCGCTGACGGCCGCGGCTTCGCGGTGGCGGGCGGCGTCGCGCAGGCCGTGGTCGACGCCATCCACAAGGACCACCCCGACCTCGAGGTGAAGGTCGAGGCCGCGCAGGGTCTTGAGAACTGCCGCAAGATGATGAAGGACGCCGCGAAGGGCAAGTACAACGGCTACCTGCTCGAGGGTATGGCGTGCCCGGGCGGCTGCGTGGCCGGCGCCGGCACCATCCAGGCGGTCAACAAGACGGCGGCGCAGGTCAGGGCCTATGCCAAGAAGTCGCCGCACAAGCTCGCGACGGAGAACATGTACAACAAGTACCTCGACGTGCTCGAGCGCGAGAGCGACGGCGTGCGCGACGGCGATGCGGTCGCCGAGTCCATCAACGCTCAGAAGGGCGACGCCTAGCGCGCTCGCCCGATGCCGGGCGCCCGACGCGCGCCCGCGCTGCGATAGAACCAAAGAATCGCCCATCGTTTCGGTGGGCGATTCTTCGTTCGAGCCCAGATACTGAGTGGGATTCCGGAATGTCCGAGTAGACTGGGGGTTCGTCTTCTCGCGACCTGCGGTTTTTCGGGCGCTTCGGGCTGGCTACCCGACGGTTTCGCTATCCCACACAGTATCGAGGCTCGAACACGCCGTGAAACCCGGTTTTAGCCCGGATCAGGCGAGCCGCTCGTCGATCCACGCGCGCAGATGGCCGTCCATGCGACCGAGGAGCATCCGCGTGGCGCGGTTGGTGTACGGCCGCGTGATGCCGAAGGGCGCGCGGAGCAGCTGGTAGAGGTAGCCCTCCTCGTCCGCGATCTCGAGACTCGCGGGGTAGGTGAGCTCGTAGGCGAAGCACGCGAGGTTGACGAGGTAGTCGACCGGCGTGACGCGCTCGGCGTACGAGGCGGTGCGGTGCTCGAAGAAGGCGTCCTCAATGGCGGGCGAGATCTCGCTCGCGAGCAGCGCCTCCTCATCCGCGCCGATCACGGTCTCGACGGTATCCTGGCACGCGACGCGCAGGATGTCGAGCTTGTCGGCATCGCGCACGAGGTCGCAGAAGGCGCGCGTACGGGGGTCGAGGTCGCGAGGCAGGCGAAAGTCGCTGTGGTGTGCGACGGCCGCGCGGATGATCTCCTCGGCATTGTCGTCGGGGTCGATGAAGCGGTGGATGATGCCCATCGCCGCCCCGTCATCGGGCAGCGCGTCCGCGCCTTCCGCCCCGCGTCCGAAGAGCACCTCGATGCCGATGGCGGCATGGCTCGCCGATCGCGCGTCGCTGAAGGTGTCCCAGCGCCGCAGCTGCTCGAACCGGCCGATGTCGTGCAGCAGCCCGCAGAGCCAGGCGAGGTCCACACCCGCCTCCGTGAAGCCGGCTTCCCGCGCGATGCGCTCGCAGAGCTCGGTCACGCGCAGGGTGTGCGCCACCTTGAGCGCGATGCGCGGGTTCTCGGCGTCGTAGCCTGCGACGTAGCTGTCGAACGCCTCCTGTGCGCGGCGACGGTCTACGGTGTGCACAAGGTCTGCCATTGTGTACCTCACTAACGAAACTGGTACTGCGAAGGTATCAGGTAACGGAAGAACTGGTAATACGATGTTACCAGTTGCTAGAGGCGAAGCCCGCTCGTACGAACTGATAAGCTCGCCCACTCGCTTGGGTCGTCACAACGAAAACGGCGAGCCCGAATTCCCAAATCACGCCAAGGGGAGTGCGGCGGCCACCTTGGACCGCCTACGTCGCGTAGCCGAGGCGCCCCCTGCGCCCGGCGATCGTATCGTACACCGTCCGCCCGCCCTCGCGGAAGGCCTTGAGGCGCCCGGTCGCGTACCAC